>JAJYPQ010000517.1 GCA_021795255.1 Pseudomonadota bacterium | reverse complement strand
CGCCAGGGTGCGTTCATGCGCCACAACAACCCGACGAGCTCTCTCCGCCAATAACCTTCACCCGACCAAACACCCCTTGGCGACGTGTGGCCTCGCGCCTCGCCCGCTCCTGTTCCAGAATGCGCGGGAGATCGATCTCAAACCCCTGATCGGCCCCCTCAAGCGCCATCACCTCGTCGCCGACGGCAATCGAACAGCAAGCGGCCGTGACGCGCACCCGGCGATCCAAGCGCGCCGCCAGTTCGACCATGCCGTCGCTTGGATGCGCCATCCCGTTCATGCCGGCCATGACCGCATAGGCGTCCATAACGCGCTTCACCGAGCCCGCGGGGCGCGCGCAACCCAAAAGCAAGGGCAAATCGGGTAGCGTCTCGCGCGCATCGGCAAAAAAGTGACCAACTTCGTGAGGATCGGGCGTCACAAACGGCCGCAACTCGCTTGCGTAGGTCGGCATCACGACTACGAGTACCAAGGCCGAGGGCCTATGGCGCGCCACGATCTCGAGCGCGTTCCATTCGCCAAGGAGCTGTCCGTAATGGAGACCCACCACGATATGAGGCACGACCTTCATCGAAGTGGCGGTCAGGGCCGAAAGCGCCCGTTCGAAGTCGTCGGTCGAGCGCCTGAGATGATAGACCTGGGTGATGGTGTCCTGCGCGCCGATCACATCCATCATTGCCGCATCGATGCCGGCATCGGCCATCCGCGAGGCGATGGCCTCGTCCACGAGCGCTGTATGCATGGCTATGCGGAAATGGGGGAATTCGTCCTTGATGCGACGGATCGTCGAATAATAGCGGTCGTATTCGACCTCGTTCCTATGGTTGGATCCGCCGGTGAGCAGCATGCCGCCCGCACCGTCGGCTATGATCGTGTTCACGGTACGCCAGAGATCCTCCGGCGACCGCGCAGAAATCATCGGTTCCAAGATCTTGGCCTTGCAGTGATCGCAATTCAGCTTACAGTCGCCGCCGGTTATCGAAACCGCCGGCCAAGCGCTCTTGCCGCAACCCTTGATTTCGCTGCTTTCGAAGCTTTTAAAGGTCGGGGTATAGAAGTGGATGGGCGGAAGCGTACGCTCGCGCGCCGTCAGCCGCTCGATAAGGGCCTGGTCGAACGCCAGATCTTCCAGCGGTTCGACCTGTTCGAGAATTTCCGACCACGCGTTCATGGGCATCCTTTGGAAATACATAAGGCGCGGGGGAAGCCCGCGCCTTATCGCCTTAGCAGCCCTTGAAGCCTTCGCTATCCATCTTCGCGTCGAAGGCCTTGGCGGCATCGCTCCCAACCTTCAGGGACTTGGATTCTCCGTCCCAGTCGGTGGGCTTGATCTTCACGACCCAACCCTCGCCGTACGGGTCCTTATTGATCAGACCCGGCTTGTTCGACACCGCCTCGTTCACGGCGATAACCGAGCCCGTGACTGGAGTCTTGACGGGCCCGACCCACTTACCAGACTCGACGGTCGCGCAGGACTTGTCCTTGGCGATCTCCTTGCCGGCCTTCTTGGGTGTGTAGGCTACGATCTCGCCCGCGAGCGAACAGGCGTAGGCCGTAAGGCCCACCGTCACCGTCCCATCGGCTTCGCGTCGGGCCCAGACGTTGTTTTCGACGTTGTAGCTTAAGTCTTCCGGAATATTACAGCCGCGTACCGAACCCATTCAGAAAAGCCTCCCATGTAGTCCTAAAAATGACCCGCATAATCGATCCCATGCCGGGCGCGCTTCAATCCCTAGTACGTCTGACCTGAAAAACTATTAGAAAACCAATAGCTTGTCGCAGGAGAGAATCAGGTCGGCCAAGGCGCCGCCGCCCAAACACTCGTCAACCTCGGGGATAATATCCGTTTTCTCGCTGATTTTATAGCCCGGGAGGGCGGGAAGACACAGCCGCAGCTTCACGCCCGCCGCCTTCGCATCACGCATGAAGTCGATCACGCGCTTGCCGCCTTCCATAGCCACGAGATTCTCGGCCACGCCCTTCTGGAGAAGCTTCACGCCCTCCATGGTAAAGAAGATCTGCACATCCGCGTCCATAGACGCCAAAATGGCGCCCAAGTAAAACGGGGTGGCACAGCGATGCGGTGTAGAGGGCCCGCTCGTCATAATGATCAGAACGGATTTCTCTTCGTTATCGAGATAATGGCTGTCGGACATCACCGCACGCCCCGGGTACACTTAATGTCTTCTCGCAAACAGCGCTCGCTATAGCCACGCGCCGCCTCTTCACCGGTCACGAGCGTACTCAGGACCTGGTCCGCTTCCGCTACCGGCCGCACCCGCGCCACCCAGGCCTCGTACGGTTCGATATTCAAGAGGTTGGGGTCCTCGAGAACGTCCTTATTTCCCTCTTCGATCACGCAGTCGAAGACGTTCGGAATAGGCCCGGCCCACTTCCCGCTTTCGATAGTGGCCACAGGCTTCCCCATCGGACGCAGGGTGCCCGGACGTCGCACCCGGGCATGGAGGATTTTCCCCGCTATGGTCTGCGAGATGTCGGTCATGCCGACTGTGATGGTCCCGTCCTCTTCGCGCCGTAACCAGATCTGAAATTCCCGATCGTAGTACAGTTCAGGGCGAAATTCACAGCCGTTACACTCCACCCGCTAACCCCCGCGCGCCAAAGGTTCGACGGAAGCGGCCGCCTAGGCCACGCCCTTTTCCTTGAAAAAGCCCATGGAGTCGCTGATGTTCTCATGGATCCCAACCTTACGCGGCGAAAGCCCCATGGCGAGACCAAGCATTTGGGTGAAATACACGATCTTGACGTTGGTCTTGATCCCAAATTCCTTTTCGGCGCGAATCTGATGCATCTCGAGCCCGGAATGGCAAGTCGGACACTCGGTCGCTATGACCTCGGCACCCGCCTCCTCCGCCGCTTGCAGGATATTCAGCACAAGCTGCGTGGACGTGTCGGAATCCGACAGGGTGTGGGCGCCGCCACAACAGGCGGTCTTCAACGGAAAATCAACGTTCTTTGCACCGGCCGCCGCCAGTAGGTCGTCCATGAAGTGGGGCTTATAGCTCGACTCCGAGCCCGGTCCCTGGTCCTTTTCCGGAAAGATCTGGCGCGGACGCGTGTACATGCACCCGTAATAATTGGCAATCTTGACGCCGTTCAGACTCTTGGACATCTTGTCCTTGATGCCCTCGGGACCAAGCTCTTCCATAAGCCATTCCAGCAGATGGACGGAGCGCACATCACCCTTGTAGACCGGATCATCGGCCTTCCTGGCGAGGTCCTGAACCGTCTTCAAATGTTCTTCCGAGGTCGCCAGTTCGTATTCGGTCTTCTTTAAGTTGTGATAACAGCCGTTGCAGGGCGCCATCACCGTATCAAAACCCATCTTCTCGCCCGCGATCGCCAGGTTTCGGGCCGACATATAGGTCTGAAGCATGGGGTGAATGTTCTTTACCTCCATCGCCCCGCAACAGCTGTAG
>JAJYPQ010000516.1 GCA_021795255.1 Pseudomonadota bacterium | reverse complement strand
CTATTTCATTTCCTGGTCCGGGCTAGTGAGGCAACGCAGAGGAAAACCGCGATTAACCGTTATCGTCGGAGCGGGCGCCACTACCGGCGCGGTTATTGCCCATCTTCGTAGTCAAAAAGATCGAAGTGGCAACCCACTAACCGAAGTCGCCATCAAAAACCAGCCCACGTATTCCACGCGAGACCTGACCGAGAAGATCCGGCGTGCTAACGGACTCCAAGCGCGCCTTTTCGGGACATCCTACGACCCAGGGCCCCGCAATCGGCCGGGCGCCACTATTGACCGAGTCGATAGCGACATTCCGGTTATCCCGTGGCTTATGCGCGCCCTCGAGGCGCATTATCAGTCACCGAATTTTGAGCACTTACTGGCCGCGATCGAAGACCTTGAGATGTTTGCGGCTAATACCCACAACCTCTCAATCTCCGAAGAACACCGCACCCCGCTCAGCGCATTCTTCGACCCCTTGCCACGCCATGCTTTTCTGATGGACCGCTTTTTATTGCGAGAGGCGCGGCGCCAGGTCATAACTACTCTTATGGGGTACGTTCCCGACGCGAGGGACATCGCTGCAAACCAATACCGCGCGCCTTTTGACGTTCTCCGTGGATACTTTGACCTCGACATCTTCACGCTCAATTATGACCTTCTTCTGGACGCCGCCCTCACGTCCGAGGACGGGAGCCCGTTCGATGGTTTCACGAGAAAAATCAGCGGGCACGGGGCAGCAGCCCACTCCTTCGCCCGCACAGACTTCGCAACCATGGCACAGAGAATGCCCTGCACGCTTGTTCATCTGCATGGGTGCAGCCAATTTGGCTACATCGCCGACCCGGGCAAAACTGTCCGCTACGATGAGATCGTAAAATATGACAACCGAAAAGACGCGATGGATTCGTTTACTGGAAGCCTTCAGGCCGAACATACGCAAAACGGGAACATCCTGAGTGCCGGACCCATAATCTCGGGCGTGAATAAGGCCGCCAAGATTACGGCTACGATGGTTCCCTATGGCTACTATTACCAGGCTCTGGGTAATGCGGTTTCGGCCAATCCCCGACTACTCATCATTGGCTATGGCGGATCTGATGCCCACGTTAATTCGTGGATTGAGCAGTTTCAGCATATTCACGGTCAAGCCCGTCGTGCCGTTGTCGTTCTAGGAGGCGGCGCTAGTACATGGCTATCCTTCACGCGCGTAACAACCCTAGATAGGCTAATGGACTCTGTGGACAGCACGATCTCACCAAAGACCGTCAGTCAAAGGATGGGGGTCCAGGAGCTCACGAAGACCACGCTCTTGGCGCATGACGGCTTTCCGATCTCGATAAAGCACACGCGAGAAATTGTTTCTTTTTTAAAACGAACGGATAACTAGACTCCAAGGAGGGTTTGAAATGGCAAACGGCTTTAGCGAACAAGAATCTCAGGGAGCTCTGGATGAACCACCACTCGTACTAGTTATGAGGTCAAAGCTGGCGCAGATGAATTAAACAGGGCGCGGGGGACTTTACCAAAGACAATTGCGCGGATGCGGTGGGACGGGGCGATTTGGTAGGGATGTGGGCCATTATCAACCGTGCGAGCACATGAACACTTAAGGGGCCGGAGAGAGCACATATTATGTCTATTAAACTAGAATGGACAGGACCGTTTAAGCTCGTCGATGGATCGCGCGAAAATCTTATATACGCGATTCAAGACAAGGGCAGCATACCAAACGAACCTGGCGTCTATGTCTTTTCCAGAGTTCACGGGGACACCGTGGAGCCTCTCTATATCGGAAAATCAATGGACGTTCGCGCACGAATACCGCAGCACTTAAAAAATAATGTGTCGCTTATGAAAAAGATGCAAAACAAGAAGAAGACGCGGAGTGGTGATCGTGTCCTCTATGTTGGCGTTCTTCGCGACCATCAAGGAATGCCTGCGGATAAGGCAATCGAGGTCGCTGAGCGCGCATTGATTAACGCGGCCATCGTTGAGGGATATAAACTTCTCAATCAACAAGGTACAAAAACTCCGGTTTACACGATTGAGGCGTCCGGCAACGCAAAAGCGCGCCGGTGGTGGGTCAATCAAAAGACTCTTGAGGTGCCGAAAAAACCATGACTTATTGCCGCAACACGCGGCAACCATCGGCAGCGAGAATGCGTGTTATAAACATAACGCGCGAGGGGCGACATTCATGGGAATAGAACAGGATATCGAAGCGATCCGCTCCGGCATTAGGGCGGGCCGCTTCTCCAACGAGGCATCGGTCTCGCAGGGCATCGTGCTACGCTTGCTCAACACCTTAGGCTGGCCCACCTACGACACTGACTCTGTCTGGCCTGAATACTCACTGAGCGGGCGGCGGGTCGACTACGCCCTGTGCAGCCCGCCAGGCAAACCGGTCGCCTTTGTCGAGGTGAAACAAATCGGCCAGAGCGGCGGAGCCGAGCGTCAACTTTTCGAATACGCGTTCCATGATGGCGTGCCGATGGCGATCCTGACAGATGGGCAGGAGTGGAATTTTTTCCTCCCCGGCGAACAGGGCGACTATGGCGAACGCCGCGTCTACAAGCTTGACATCGTCGACCGCGACGTGAAGGAGTGCGTCGAGCGCTTGGAGCGGTATTTGAAGCATTCGGCGGTGGCGTCGGGAGCAGCGATAGAAGCCGCGCGCGACGATTACCGCAACGTGTCGAAGGATCGCCAGATACAGGCCACGTTGCCGAAGGCATGGAGCCAGATCATCGCCGACGAGGACGCGTTGCTACTGGAGATCATCGCCGACCGCGTGGAGAGCTTGTGCGGATTCAAGCCCGACCCGGACATGGTGGCGAAATTCTTGAAGGGGGGCATAGTAAGCCGCGATACTCTGCCGACGCCCGTTCGCAATCAGCCCCATCCCGTCGCCGCTAAGCCTTCCGAACAGCCACAGCGTGCTCCTGCACCTCGGCCTGTGCCGCCAGTCGGCTTCTCGTTCGAGGGGAAGTTCTCCCCAGCCCGGAACGCGATCGAAAGACTCGAGAAGGTTTTCGACCTGCTCATCGAGAGGGATAATACGTTTGCGGAGCGATTCGCTGGATTGCCCAAACATGGCAGGATTCGGCGGTATCTGGCCCGCGACGCCAACGATCTCTACCCCGACCGGCCCGACCTTGTCCGCGGGTACTCTATCAAGCTTAAATCAGGATGGTGGATGAGCACTAATCACAGCAGGCACACCATCGACCAAATAATCGACATGGCGTGCGACGTGGCCCAGATCGCATACGGCAGGGAGCTCGTCGCGAACCTCGGCGAGTGATTCAATCGAAATAATGGCGACCGATGGCAACGACGATATGGACATAACAGACCAACCGAGGACCATGAGCGATTGCCATATCCGTGCCAGGATGGCAGTAGCAGTAACCGTTGTGATCACTCTTCTTACGGGCTGCGCCAAGACCCCCGTAT
>JAJYPQ010000515.1 GCA_021795255.1 Pseudomonadota bacterium | reverse complement strand
CATTGTCGTAAGAAAAAGGAGCGACGGAAACAACGAGAGAAAGAAGTAGTAGGCGAGTTGCGCACTATATCCCGTCAGTCGGTTGTCGCTTATCCCCATGGCTACCCGTTTTGCGAAGTTCCAGACGCCGAGATCCGAAAGTGTCCATAGGGGGGATTTGCGAGAGCGCCGAAGAGTCATGACCTCACGATACGCGAATGCATTCTCGGCTGGAGCGTCCCTTAGTCTTACTCTCGTGATCTTGCTTGCTAAACCGGGCCTAGGCGTTTCCGAGACCCAGCACTTCCGTCTTCTCTGCGGCCGCAAAATTTAACATGCGCTGAACCGGTTGGAGCGCCCGCACGCGTATCGGTTCCTCTATGTGTATTTCGTTGCGTCCTTTAAGCAGTGTTTCTTCCAGGTTGACAAGAGTGTTCATGGCCATCCAGGGACAATGAGCGCACGACTTGCACGTTGCCCCATGCCCGCCGGTCGGGGCTTCTATGAATTCTTTATCCGGGGCTGCTTGGCGCATCTTGTAGAGGATGCCGTTATCGGTTGCTACGATAAAGGATTTTGCGGGCCTTGTTCTGGCGGCCTCGATCATGGCGGTCGTTGAGCCAACCATGTCGGCCTCCGCGATGATCGCGGCAGCCGACTCCGGATGCACCAGGACGTCGGCCTGCGGGTGTTGACGCTTGAGCTCTATCAGGGCCTGGGCCCGAAACTCGTCATGAACGACACAAGAGGCGTGCCACAACAGCATGTCGGCACCGCTCTCGCGCTGCACGTAGTCCCCGAGATGGCGGTCTGGGGCCCACAGGATTTTCTCGCCGCGGCTCTTTAAGTGACGCGCTAAACGCAGAGCGATGCTCGATGTGACAACCCAATCGGCGCGCGCCTTTACTGCCGCGCTCGTATTGGCGTAGACGACGACCGTCCGGTCCGGGTGGGCGTCGCAAAACGCGCTGAACTCGTCCGCCGGACAGCCTTCGTCCAGGGAGCATGTGGCCTCGAGTGTGGGCATTAAAACGCGCTTCTCGGGATTTAAGATTTTGGCGGTTTCACCCATAAAGCGCACGCCTGCGACGACTAGGGTGCGGGCCTTGTGGGCGTGTCCGAACCGCGCCATATCGAGCGAGTCCGATACGTAGCCACCGGTCTCTTCAGCCAGCGCCTGGAGGTCTGCGTCCGTGTAATAGTGTGCGACCAATACCGCATCCTCTTTTTTGAGGAGGGCTTTGATCCTTTGTAGTCTCCTGGCTCGCTCCAGGCCCAGCACCGGGCGGCGATATGGAAGCTGAGTTACAGCAGGAGTCAGTGTTGTCATGGCAGACCTCTTACCCTCGAACAGAGGGTTCTATATCGCTTAATCGATACAGTCGGGCAGGTCGATGGCGGCCTCCGCGACGAGTATCGCGGGTTTCGAGAAGGTGCGGGGAGGCGCGCATGCGCCGCCTAAAGTTCCGCTTATCTAACGTCTGGCGACTAATGATTTCATAGACCGACTGCAATTCGCTGAGTGTGAACCGGTCGGCGAGAAACTGATACGCAATCGGCGCGTACTCGAGTTTGGCGGCAAGGCGCTCGTTTGCGCAGGCGACGATTTGTCGCGACCCCGGTGTTATCGGAGGCAAACGTGCCGGATCAACCCATTCACTGCTCCCCGGGCGGATGTGCATGCGTTCGTACGGAATCAGGGCGTAGTAGCTTACCACCACCCCCGGCGCCCCGTTTGACGCTCTGAATGTATACAGTTGCTCGAGAAATACATCGCTTACGCCGGTTGCCTCTGTAAGGGCGCGTTGGGCGCAAGTGTCAAGATTTTCGCCCGCACCCAAGTCGGCTACTGGCAACTGCCACGGATCCCCAGGCAGGAGTAGAAGCTCCAAGGTTCGCCGGATAGTGAAGAGTACGACCGCCGTGTGAACGGGCGGTAAAGGCTTCGTGTCGGGCATACACAAACGCTACGCCGGGCCGATCAGAGCGTCAAGCGTGCTGATCGGCAGCGCGGCGGCCGGGACGCCCCCTAAGGGCGTGGACGAAAATTGTCCATGGCCGGCGCCGGCGCGCCTTTTCTAAGGCCTCTCGGATAAACCTCTCAGAAGCGATCAGTAAGGACTACCTCGTCGAAGGCCAGCTGGCCGCCCCGCGGCCACGGCTCTTGCCGCCCTTTACCGAGGGTCACAAAGAGCCCGATGGCGTGGTCGGGCGGTAGATGAATAAGGCGGGCTACGGCATCGAAGTCGGCGAGATCCATGGGGCAGGAGTCGTAGCCCGCCGCCTTGGCCGCGAGCATCAAGGTTTGGGCGGCGATGCCGCACGAACGCATGGCCTCGTCGCGCTGGACCTGTTCGCGGCCGCTGTAGTATTCCTCGATGGCGGCGATGATGCCGTCTCGTCTTTCGGGATCGGCGTCCCGCCAGTATCGGTGGGGTTTTTTCTTCCACGCGGCAATATCCGCACACACCACAACTAGAAGCGAGGCCTCGGTGATCTGGGACTGCATCCACGAGACCGCGCGGATCGCCTCGCGAAGAGCCGGGTCGCGCACCAGCACAAAGCGCCAATGTTGGATATTGAAGGCCGTCGGCGAGAGCATAACTAAGGACATGATCTCCTGGATCTCTGGTTCCGTTATGGCGTGATGCGGATCGAAATGCTTAACGGCGCGACGGTCTCTTACGGCGGTTTTTAGGTCCACGGCAGCTTCCTCATCTAAAAGGGTCTCGGAAGCCGATGCTAGCGAAGAAGTGCCCAACTCGGTAGAATGCACATTCTCGGCATGTAGTGACGTTAAGTATACTATGAGCTCACCTCGGCGTCCGCGCTACAATCGTTACGATTGCGATTTCGGTTGCCCCATGGAGGCGTGCGTCGAGGTCATCGGCGGAAAGTGGAAGGGGGTTATCCTGTTCCATTTGCTGAGTGGGACAAAGCGCTTTAATGAGCTTTTACGGTTGATGCCGGCCGTGACCCAACGCATGCTGATTCGCCAACTGAGAGAGCTTGAAGCGGACGGGGTGGTCGAGCGCAAAGTTTTTGCCGAGGTTCCTCCGCACGTCGAGTATTCGCTGTCGCCTTTCGGGAAAACACTCGAACCGGTTCTTCGTACCCTGCAGGCGTGGGGCGGCCAGTATCTGGAAAAAATCTCTGATCTACGCAAGCGCTCGGCCCGCGAGGGAGTTCAGTGAGGCGGCAAGTCGCGCTCGCCCTTTCCTGTGGGCCGCAAGCAAGCGGCGCCCGCGCCCAAAAAACGTCATAGCTTGGGCTTAAGTGTCCTCGTACCCAGAGTGGCTTAAGGCTCACGGCCGCCAACAGAACCACGGCGTTTATCAGCGTGACGGCGCCATGTGTCGCTTGAGCTGCAAAGGGCCACACTACTGCCGCAGACGACAGCCTAGCCGGATTGTGAGGCAATCGTCAGAGTCGCTACGACGCACGACAAAAGACCGTCTCCCCATCGGCTACTCTATCG
>JAJYPQ010000050.1 GCA_021795255.1 Pseudomonadota bacterium | reverse complement strand
CCAGGGTGTTTCAATCCCCAAAGCCGCCTCAAAGAGCTTCGTTTCCGCCATCACCGCCACTCCTCATTGGGTGCTCTGGCGGTATTTTATCCATGATCGGTACCCACTCGGAATTCAACAGAGGCATCTTCGTGGTGTTTGCCCTTTATCTCCTTTATCTGTTCGGCTCGCGCCTCGAACACGAATGGGGCAGCTTCCGGTTCAATGTCTTTTATTTCACGGGCCTGATCGCGACCATCCTCGCGGCGCTTCTGGGTGGCGGTGAAGCCAGCGGCTGGTACCTCAATCTGTCTATATTTTTCGCCTTTGCGACCATGGATCCGGATTTCACGCTGCTGCTGTTCTTCGTGATCCCGGTCAAAGTCAAATACATCGCCTGGGCCACCTGGATCGTTGTCCTCTTCGCATTTTTTGCAGGATCCCTGTCCGCGAAACTCCTCGTGGCGGCATCGCTCGTCAATTATTTCGGATTCTTTGGTCGTGATATGACATGGCGCTGGAAAGCGCGGATGCAGTCATACGCCAGACGGCGCGCCTTCGCGACAAAGATCACCCCTTTGCAGGGAACTTCGATGCACCGGTGCACGATTTGCGGCATGACGGAAAAAGACGATCCGCGTATGGACTTCCGCTATTGCCGGGCTTGTGGCGGACAACATGAATACTGCACGGAACATCTTAGGGCGCACGAACACAGGCAAGGGTAATCGTTGAGCAAAACCGAGAATTCCCCTCACAACAGCCGACTGTGGCTCGCATTGGTTCTTGAGAGCCGTGTGCCCATCCATTTTTCTTAGGCGTTAACCGTACAGAGACAACCGGCAGAAGCGGAGCAGACGTAGCGCGGCGAAGACGAATACCAAATGGCACGGGATACGGAATACGGCCTCTTTGCATGGTATTCGCCGAACCACGCACGACAGGGGTGCGTGCGCTTCTTAGGGTCTTCTGCACCGAGTTCTTCTTAAAGCGTGACTGCGCCTTCATCGGGGGCTGGGCGCGATATTCATGATATGGGGGTGACCCCCCTTATACACCGCTGCAGGGTCCGCCTGCTTGGGACAATTCACCGCCAAGACGCGCGCCGCCCCCACTATGGGACCGGGGTTCTGAAACTTTGCGACGAACAGGACTCATAAGCGGCTCCTGCAGGCCTTGTGGTTCAGGCATCACCATATTGCTTGTGACGCGACGATGTCGGTCGACTGTCGCCGTGTGTATTGGGCCAGCCGCCTTCGCGAATCGACTTCCCCGGTGTGGCGCAGAAAAACCGCTCTGGTTTCTGGGCGACAGCCGGAGTAGGAGGGCGCCGATCACCCTCGTGCGGCAATACACGCAACAAGACACCATGTCTCGCGCAACGGAAGAATGGCTTGGCCTGCTGCGCGAGCCTTCCCTCCCCAATGACGGGGCGTTCTGCGCGCCGAGTCGTCACCACCCCTATGCCATCAACCTTCTATCCAAAATGAGTAGTCCATTTTGAGAAACTCCTCGTACGGAAGATAATGCGAAGAGTCCGATGAGAAGCTCAGGCTCACCATACCATTAAAGATATTGACGGTGCCGGTGCGCAGATAGAACCGGCCCTCCGTCGAGCGCAGCGTCCTCATGTCATCGAGGATTTCCCGAATCCGCTCGGCCGGGACCAATGCCCTTTCGGGATACGGGCGCTTGGGATAAGCCAGGCAGATGCCCGGATTCGTGAGCTCATTCATGGCAAGCAGCCGGTACCGGAAAGGATCGTCGACAATCCAGACAACCGCCTGACTGCTCGAGAAATGCAACATGGCATGGTATACACCATGCACCAGGATCAGCTCCTCCATCACGCGGACCACGGTATCAAGATGCGCGTCCATCTTGCTTGCGAGCCGCGAGGAACCCGTTGGCGCATCGACCCTTGGATAGTCCACATCCACACGACGCGGTCGCCGCGGATCCTGGTAGAGCGCGCCCGCCTGCGGCAGGTCGCGCAACGCAAAGTCTGCGCCCACAAAACCGAGTACCGCCCCCTCGGCATCGCGCACAAACTGCATGGCGGTGAGGGAGGGCCGTAACGCCCGTAAACTGATATAGGCCGCGCACAATAGGAAGTCTGCAGCCGGCCCCTCATCTCCGATGTCCCCCCATTGCTGGTAGTGCTGTACACGGCTATTGGCCAGGGCATCTCGCTCGAACAGGGCTTCCCGCACATAGGGCCGGTCGGACCGGTCTCGTCCAAAGTGCTCGGCCAGCAATCCATCCCGGCTCATATTGGCAGTCATCTGTCGGCCATTGGCATCCAACACATAAAGAAATTTGCAATACGGAACGGCTGGGAACGCCGCCTGAAGGGCCGCCTCCAGGGCCGCGCGATCACCCCAGGCCTCGGCGCATCGGTCGCTCAGCGCGCGTAGAGGCTTGTACAGCGTTTTGGTCAGCATATCCCGCTGCTGCGTAACGGTCCCATGCAAGGACTCATGTGGCGAAATCATGGTAATTATCTCCGGCTATGACAAGCACCAGTGCACACGATAATGCACTGACTTGATTGACTCATGGATCAGCCAATACGGGGGCATGGAGTTACTCTTTCCTCATACCCTCTATAAGGCGATGACGGGCCACCTGAGCCGCCCGCGCACGCAACAGTGCGCAGAGGCAGGGTCTGGCGGCAGACCGGCCGAGAGGGGTTGAGCATTAGAGTCCCTCGCCTAAACCCATTTCCGGTCTCGCTCTCGAAAATCCTGTCGGTCCGCAACGCGGACTACCTCTGGGTAGGCTCGCAAACACGGAGGTTAAATGGCATCGGTATGGGGAATACCGGCGACATGGCCCCGCATCGTGTAGGCAAGCGTCATGGGGACGATTTTACTGGGAATAGGGGCGAAAAAGGCGTCCTGACAGGCATTGCTTCCGCTTGCGACCGGACCGGCATTGGGTTCGTTTTGCGGCATGGCTCGATATGCGCCGCCGACCACCACAGGCGGATGCAGAAACATGGACGCCGAGGCTTCTGGTTCGTAGCGGTAACGGCTGTCCGTTACGCCCGGAAGACCAAATAGGCCATTATAATTGGCGCGCATCGCGTCCAGCGTGAGGCCGACCATGGTCACATCATCGATCGGTCCATTCGCCCACCATTTTTTGAGCGCCGCATGATAACTTACGCCAATCGCCTTGATATGCAGAGCGCCCATCAAGGCGCCATCTTCGTTATGGTGATTCGGGGCGCCGATCGCTACCTGGGACATCCAGGTATGCTGTTGGTAGATCGTGTTGCCGAAGGCTCGCGCCTTTGGAGCAATGATGTCCTGGTTGATGGCGGCGTTATCCTGAAGCGGTGCGCCAGGAACCGCAGCGGCGTTTGCGCCGAGCCGCGTATTGGCGATATAAGGTCCGGTGTTGCCGAGATCGAGGTTCTGCGGGGCGGCCGATATTGCGATCCGGTTGTCGATACCCGCTGCAACGCCGTGGCCATTGGCATCAGTATTCGGCGTCGTGGCATTGGTGTAGAAAACCCTAAAGCCAACCTGGCCGGCGCGGCCATAGCTGGCGATCCGAGCCCATGACACAGACCCACCCCCTGCGGCGCCATTAAGGGTGGTGACCCATCCGGTGGCGAGCGGCCGGCCTTGTCCAACCAGGTGACCTTGACCGGGCATACGCGCGGCGTACACGGAAAGCGGCACCCAGAGTACGCCCGCCCCGCAGACCGCAGCGACCCCACCTCCCCATAAGGTCTTACGGACGGCGCAAAGCAGTGTATCAAACCGCATGTTTTTCATAGATTTTCCTCTTGCGTTTGTAGGCTTTTTAGCCAGCGCCTGCCCGGAACCGACACCGTGTCACCGGTTTGAACGCCTCCCACCGCGCTTAGTGGCCGGAGAAGCACGCAGCCGTCCTCCCCGGCCCCGGATCGGGGCCGACCCAAGCCTCACTTGGAAAATAACCCGCTATTTGGACGACACCGCCCGCCATTGGCGATCCAAGCCACGACGATAGATATCGCCATTGTCATCGATCTGGAAGAGATGCAGCCACGCGTTCTCGACCAAATTGCGCACGAGGACGTTACCCGCGATTACCTCGTCCATGGCCGCCTGCGGGGCCTCGATAAAAACGTTGAGGCGCATCGGCTCGTGCATCCAGCGGTGACCATCGTGCAGGGACTGCATGGCGAGGCCGACGCGCAGATCACCGCCATTGCCCTCGAGGACACCGATGGAGCCTCCCACCACATTGTGCAGGACCTTGTTGCCGCTGCCGAACCGGCTGTTGTCGACCACGGACCCGTAGTACTGCATATTGATCCAGTTGCCGACCACCATGGGCGCGCTCATGATCAAGGTCAACGTGCGAAAGGCGTTGTCGTTGCGCCATGTGTAGTCATGGAGAAAGGCACGGCCCGCGAGGTTACACTGGGCGGTGCGTTCGCGTGGCGCGGCAATGAAGGCCGCGTTGTTGGCAAGCGCCCACTCCGGCCGTACCTCCGCCCAGTCGCGCGTGCGCCGCTTGATATCGGCGTTGACGGCGCCCTCGGAAAGCGCGCCGATTCCCAGGAATGCGGCGCGTTCCATGCGCGTGATCTGGCCGGCCGCATCCAGCCACTTGCGCAATTGCCGCAAGTCGTCGGTATGCGACGAGGGGACGGCATCCTCATCGAACAGGGCCACCTCATCGGTCGTCGTATCGTGCAGGGCGGCCAGAAAATAGGTGTCGGCCGGGATGGTGATACCCTTTTCGACGAGGCCCTGACGCGTGATGGGATCGTTCAACAAAGCCACCGCGATACGGGCGCTGGCCTCGCCGGTCTGCCCGGCGCAGGCACCGCAGTCGAGCGCCGTGGCCTGCGGGTTATTGACAGTGGTGCTGCCGTGCCCGACCAGTACGACGAGCCGCGCGAAATCCCGTATCATGCCCATGTTCCGCAGGGCAAACTCGGCCGCACCAGGGCGATCCGCCGGCGCAATGCCGCTCGCTGCGCACTCCCCTCGACCCGCTCCGCCCACAAGCTTGGGCCCGAGGCGCTCGCGCGCATCGGCATTGAGGCCCTTGCTGTCTGGGTGCGACACCGTCCGGCTCCAACCCATGCTGTCCCCAAAGATCTTGGGGGCATAGAGGAGACCAGCGGCCTCGACGAAGGTGAAACAAGACGAGGCCGAGGTCTTGAAGGTCTTCCAGGCATCGGCGGTACGCAGGCGCGCGTGACGCTGCGCGACCAGATTACTGGTCTCTTTGGCATCAGCCCCCGCCACGTGCTCACAGATACGGTAAGCGGGATTGAAGAGGATCGGGAGATGGCCCTTGGCCTCGGCGGATCCCAAAGGCAGGTACTCCATCAAGACCCCGAAAAAACCCGCGAACCCGCCTGTTTGCGCCTCGGGAGCCACGGTCTCGAAGGCGCGCCGGAAGATCTCGGAGCGCACATCGATACAAAAGACGGCCTGCACGGGTGCACGGTCCTTGCGTGGTGCCGGAATTGGGGCCGTAGTCAAAGTCGCCACGAGCTGTCTCTGGTAGGCGATCTCGAAAGCAGTCTGCAAAAGCGCATCGACTTCCTTGGCCTCGACTTGCAGGTGGGTCTCGTCCTGAGCGGACGCGCGGGCGGCGGCGGCCATCACCTGGTACCAGCGCGACCTCAGGCGCTCGCTGAATCGCAACTTATAGAGTAAGGCATCCCACACCACGCGAATGGCGAGGAGATCGCGTATCGAGTCGTCCTGACCCTTCGCGAGCTCCGCCTGCCAGCGCTTGTAGCGCGTCCACGCCGCCCACCCCCCGATACTGAGGAGCGCGGCATGGAGGTAGTCGTCGACGGCCGCCGACGGCACCCCCAGTTGGCGCAGGGCCCAGCCGATGGCCCCTTGTGCGGTACTGGGCAATCCCACAATCGTCTCGCTCATACCGCGCACACCCACCGTTCGCGGGTTCCTGTCGCGACGCGCGAACTCACGCCAGCCTTCGTAGAGCGTCTTATTCTGCCAGGGCATCGCCCACAAGGCTTGGCCCTCATCGAAATACGCGGCGCAATATTGGCTGATTCGCTCCAGAACGAACCCTGGCCACTCCTGATGGTCGAGCTCACCCAACACGTCCGTTACGAGCGGCAAGGGTTCCGGAGCGGACGAAGAATTGCGGGCCGCCGCCTCTTCAAGGCTTGACACATCCCATGAACTCCCAGACTCACGCAAGGCCGCCGCAAGGTCTGCGCGCGTGATGATTTCGCTGGCCAGTTTCTCCTGATAGAAAGCCCGCGGCATGGTCAGTCCCTGGCCCGTGATCCGCTTTAGCGTGAGATCAGCCTGCCAGAACGGCTGATCGGCAAGCCCAAAGTAAGGATTGACCGCCACGAAGCTCTTCAGTGGCCATAAAGGCGCAATGCGTGCGCAGGCCGCGTCGATCTTCGCTGTCAACTCCGCGTCGATTTCTGAAATTACGCTCATGGTTGCACCTCGTGTGATGAATCGGCAGAAAGCGCCCGGCGCCGGCTGGCCACCGCGCCAGGCGTGGGCCCAAGACCCCGGACAAACTCGGTCAGCATGCCGTCGGCATAAAGGCCGCTATAAAAGTGCACATAGGCCGCCTGCCAGAACGCCGATTGGGCCAGTCGCGGCAAGAGCTGCTGGATGAGAAGCAGGGCAAGAAATGCCATCGCGATCAGCCCCAGCAGGCCCTTCTGGACGACATCGGCATGCCGCGGATCGGCGGGCACGCTGGCCCCCAGGAGATGGACAAAACCCAGATGAAGGCCGAAATACGCCACACAGACGAGCGCACTTAAGGCCCCCACCCGCAGCAGTACGCCCCCAGAGCCCGTCGTCCGCCCATTCAAGCCCTGCAGCAGCAGCTGGGTCATGCCCACAGCAAGGATCACGGCCATGACAATCAAAGCCGGTTGTTGCGGCAGTGCCACTCCAAACCCTGTACCTATACCGAGCGCCATAAGGGCGGCGATTACAAGCCCCAGGATGGCCCGCCAGAGGCTTGTCGCAGTGGATACGACGAGCGCTGGCGCGCGGAAGTGCTCGACCACACTTCCGGAAGACAGAAACGCATGGGCCTTGTAGACAGAGTGCGCGATGATGTGCAGCACGGCGATGCTATAAAGGCCAAGGCCGCACTCCATCAGCATAAAACCCATCTGTGCGCATGTGGAGTAGGCGAGCGCCCCCTTGATATTTGTGATCGTCATCATAGTCAGGGAAGCGACGACGATGGACACAAGTCCCACCACCACAAGGACATCCCCAGCCCAGCCCGTACCGGAAACAATTGGGCTCGCGCGCAGGATCAGAAAGGCTCCCGTATAAATGATTCCGGCATGCAAAAGAGCCGACACCGGGGTAGGCGCCTCCATGACCTGAATCAGCCATCCATGCGACGGAAACTGTGCGCTTTTCAGGATGGCGCTCAGAACGATGAGCCCGCCCGCCACCTGCACGGCCTGCGGCAAATGTCCGGACATATGGGCGAGCATCGGCGCGAGGTCTGCCCATTGCGCGGTATGGAGCGTGCGCACGATAAGCACGAAGGCCGTCAAGAGACTGAGATCCGCGATCCTATGCAAAAGATACTTTTTGCGCGCCGCGAGCACGGCGCCCGGACGGTTGCGATAGAAGGCCAGTAATTCATGCAGGCAGAGACTGGTCGCCACCCACGAGAGCCAGAAGCACCACACGTTACCCGCCACGATCAAGGTCAGGAAGGATCCCAGGGTAAGCGCTAGCCAACGGTGGAAACGCCCCTCGTGCTCGTCCCCATCCATATAGGTTTTGGAGTAACGGGCCACTATCATGCCGACAAAGGCCACCAGAGACAGCATGACGACCGTCAAAACATTGACGTCGACGCTGACCGCGAGCATGCCAAGGTGCATCGGCAAATCGGTACCGAGGTAGGTCGTGGATTGGGTTGCGCCCAGACCATAGGCTATGATCGCCAATACCGCGACAATGAGAGCAAACCAGGCAGCGCCGACGGTCGCACCCCTCATGAATTGAGGATGGTGGTCGGCACCGACTCCGACCAGGACGCCCGCGGCCAGGAGCGGCCAGGGCGCCAACAGCATCAGTGTGGACACCATATGGCTTATCATTGAAAAGTCCCTCCTGCTGGTTCGTTTGCAGTCACTGTTGCCATGTTTTGTGCTCCCAATAACTAGCTATCACGGTTTCCTCAAGCGTCCGTTTTTGAGGGCGAACGCACGAGGGCGCTTGTGCCGACGCGCATGCCAGGTGTCCCTCAAGAGAAAGTGGAGACGGCCGCGCGCGCCAATGCCGTTCTGTACGGAACCACTATATAATCTTCGCTGTAATAACCGGAACTTAATATTTCAGATTGTTACTATTTATTGGGGTATATTATGTGGGGCGCATAGCGGGGGACGACGCGGTAGGGGGCCGCCCGGGTTGTCGGCGTTGGCGAGCCGCGTCCCGTGCGGGACTCCCCGGGAGGGGTGTGATGCGACCTTCTTGTTATGCCACGGGCGTCGTACGGGAATACCATGACGCGGATGCTGCGGCTAAGGCGCAGGGGCGGCGCAAAGAGGTACGCGCCGCACATCGTCTCGGCTTACGACCGGCGTACTGCCGCATGCAATCTGCAGCGAGAATCGGAACGCAGTCTCGAATGCACAGTCGCGGCCTACACCGGTGCAGGTGCCGGCGATCGGCGTCACTACGCACTGCAGGGACACAAATCCTGTGCGTCACGTTAATCGATCGGCGGCCGCGCTTTGGCGTAAATGCACACCGCGGTCGGGCTTACAGCCAAGCTCTCGGCAGATCCGTCTTCCCAAAGCCCGCCGCCACCCGTAACGACGCACCGATGACACCAAGCTCTTGCATGCGCACCGCGGGTACCGGGGAACTTCTTCGGATTTTGTGGCGCCCCGCATCGATGCCCCGGACGTTGGCCTATACCTGCCGCAAGAGAACGGCGTCGCGCCAGGACGTTCTAAAAAAGGATACTCCCTGCGCAGGCCCGTACGCCGCAACAGGTCCAATGGCAATGGACCCCCCCTCATGAGGACCATGGCGCGTCCATAGTTCCCGTATCATTCAGCGGTTTCATTGTGCGCGCTGGCGACCATGCGGTCGGCCACCGCCGTCAGAAAGGGGGCCAGGGTGCGCCCTGGCGGAACGCCCTGCTGCGTACCGCAGTACCGCACCGTGCTCACCTCGCATCCTAACCAACGAGTCAGATCGGCGGCGTTGTCCATCCGGACGTCGGGAGGTGGTGCCAATTCATTGAGTACGACACCAGCTAAGATAAGGCCGCGGCGCCTGATCGCCTCTGTCGTCACCAAGACCTGATGAATGGCCCCGAGTCGATCGGCAGTCACAAGCAACACCGGCAGATCAAGGGCTACAGCAAGATCCGCGTTCAAGACACCCGTCGCCAGGGGTGAATAAAAACCACCGGCGCCTTCCACGAGGAGGAAATCCTCGGCCGCCACGCCCTCCCGGCACGCCTGCATCAGGCCATCGAGATCAATATCCGTGCCTTGCAGTGCCGCAGCGCGTTCGGGAGAAAGGGGTGCCGGAAAGCGATAACGGCAAATACGGGCAAGCGGTTCGCGGTGACCTGCCGCGGCCTGATAGTTCGCACCGTCCACCGGAAAGAGGCCATCCGTTCCATAAGGGCACCCCGACTCGGCGGGCTTGCGCGGCCGCACGGTCAGCCCCTGCTGCGACAGCGCCCACACAAGCGCCGTGCCAACCGCAGTCTTACCCACACCGGTGTCGGTCCCTGTAATAAATACGCCGCGCATCAATCCCGCCCTCCTGTCAATCGTGCATGTCCTGCAAACGGGTCCGGTCGCCCTTCATTCGTGGGCATCGGCTGCGGCCCGGGAAGAGCCTTAATGGCATCACACGCGAATACCGCCAGCTCCGGTTGGTCACGACACCGCCTCGAGGTGTCGCCACAGACCTCCGACACCACCCGGCGCCGGTATTGTCGATTCCGGTCAATCCTCGGGTCTTGGGCCGTGCGCGGATATCTCATGGACGAGCCGGCCGGAGGGGCACAACCGGGCACCGGCTTCCAGGAATTGTGCCCGCCAGGGACTCATGCCATCAATCAGGCAGCCTTCGTCGCAAAGCGCCGGACGTACCGTTTCGGCGGAGATCACGGGCCATGGCGGCATCGAATCGCCCAAGGAGGCGCAGGCGCACCAAAGACGAGCCTGATTGAAGGATGCCACCTGCTCCCGAGATTCATCGGAGTAAGCCATGCTGACAGCCGGCGACGATCGCCGCGCAAAAGCCAGGATGGCCTGCACCCCCGGCGCAGAACCTGGCAGATCCGCCGCCCCGGTCGATGCACGCACAACTTAATCCGTCACCGCGCCCCGGCTCGCAGACGAGACGAGCCGCGCGTACTTCGCCAATATGCCGCGGGTATAGCGCGGTTCGGGCGCCCGCCAGTCCCTCCTCCGACGCGCGATCTCCTCGTCGGATACATCGAGGCGCAATATTCGTTGCTCGGCGTCAATGGTGACCATATCGCCCTCTTGGACCAACGCGATCGTGCCGCCGACAGCGGCCTCGGGCGCCACATGCCCCACCACCATGCCGTAAGTGCCCCCGGAAAAACGCCCGTCCGTCACGAGCCCCACACAGTCGCCAAGCCCTTGTCCTACCAGAGCGGCGGTAGGTGAGAGCATTTCCCGCATCCCCGGGCCGCCCCGTGGGCCCTCATAACGGATAACCACGACATCTCCGGCGCAAATCTGGCATGCCAAGATGGCGGTCATACACGCCTCCTCCGAATTGAACACGCGGGCGGGCCCTGTGATCTTCGGAATCTTGACGCCGCTTGTCTTAGCCAGCGCGCCCTCTTCGGCCAAATTGCCCCTCAGGATCGCAAGATGGCCGTGCGGATAAACGGGCCGAGACCACGGCCTGATGACATCTTGGTCTGGGCGCGGCTCTTCTGGCACCGCCTCGAGTATCTCGACGAGCGTCTGTCCGGTCACCGTCAGGGCCTCTCCATGCAGGAGCCCGTGGGCCAACAAAATCTTCATGACCTGCGGGACCCCGCCCGCGCGATGGAGGTCCGTGGCCACGTAACGCCCGGACGGTTTGAGGTCGCAAAGCACCGGCACACGCGCGCTGAACGTATTGAAGTCATCCATGGTCAATTCCACCCCGGCGGCATGTGCAATCGCAGGGAGATGAATGACCGCGTTAGTGGAGCCGCCCAAGGCCATCAACACCGCAAGCCCATTCTCGAACGCCTTGCGGGTCAGGATAGCGCGCGGCAGGATGCGGGCCTTAATCGCCTCCACCAGGATCCGCGCGGACTGTTCCGTGCTATCGGCCTTAACGCCATCCTCAGCAGACATGGTCGATGAATAGGGCAGGCTCATACCCATGGCCTCAAAGACAGACGACATGGTATTGGCCGTATACATGCCACCGCACGAGCCAGCGCCGGAACAGGCGCGGCGCTCGATCTCACGTAGTTCTTCTTTGCCGATCTTGCCGGCGATGCACTCGCCCACCGCCTCAAAGACACTGACGATAGTCAGATCACGGCCCTGATAATGGCCTGGCTTGATCGTGCCGCCGTAAACAAATATCGCGGGAATATTCATGCGTGCTATGGCGATCATCGCGCCCGGCATATTCTTGTCGCATCCCCCGAACGCAAGTATGCCGTCCATGCTTTGGCCGCTACACACCGTTTCGATGGAATCGGCAATGACCTCGCGGGACACCAGGGAATATTTCATGCCCTCGGTCCCCATCGAAATGCCATCCGATATGGTGATGGTGCCAAACATTTGAGGCATGGCACCCGCGCCTCTCAGAGCGGCCTCCGCCCGCGAAGCCAGGGCGCCAATACCGACATTGCAAGGCGTGATGGTGCTGTGGGCGTTCGCCACGCCGACGATGGGCTTGTCAAAGTCACAATCATCGAACCCGACCGCGCGCAAAAGAGCCCGATTAGGGGAACGCTGTAGGCCCTGTGTCACGACATGACTCTTACGATTATCCGGCATAACGTATTCCTCCCTATAAGAGGCGAATCAAGAATGGCCCGTTGTTTGGGACGGCCGGCCCCGCGACCCGGCCTCTCCATGGCCCATAGATTCGCCGGCCACGGCCTGTCCTTCTCATGGTGCAAGCCGCCACGCGATTGTTCCCGCGGCCCGTAAAGGCACGAGCGTATCGGCGCCAATGGGCAGTTCGGAGGGTACGCGCCAGGGCTCCCTGACAAGTGTTACGCGATCCTTGTTACGCGGGAGCTTATAAAAATCGGGGCCGTGGAAGCTTGCGAATCCCTCCAGCCGGTCCAAGGCGCCGGCCTTTTCAAATGCCTCGGCATACAGTTCGAGCGCCGCGTGGGCGGTATAGATGCCAGCGCACCCGCACGGCGATTCTTTGGTGTGGCGAGGATGGGGCGCACTGTCCGTGCCAAGGAAAAAACGCGCGCTTCCACTAGTGGCTGCGGCGACGAGGGCCGCACGGTGCTCCGCGCGCTTCAAGAGCGGCAGACAATAATGGTGCGGCCGCAAACCACCCTCGAACAAGGCATTTCGATCAAGCAAGAGATGGTGGGCGGTTATCGTCGCCGCGACAGTAGCAGGGGCCGCGCTCACGAACTCGACCGCGGCACGCGTAGTGATGTGCTCGAGGACCATACGCAGGCCCGGAAAATCCCGCATGAGCGGTGCCAAATGGCGCTCCAGAAAGACGGCCTCACGATCGAACACGTCGACGTCGGGATCTGTGACCTCGCCGTGGATGAGAAGCGGAAAGTCGTGCCGCTCCATTGCCGCGAATACCGCATAACAACGCCTGGGGTCGCCCACGCCGGCTACGGCGTTCGTGGTGGCGGCGGCCGGATAGTACTTGACCGCGTGGACGATACCGCTTGCGCGGGCGTGCGCAACCTCGGACGGCGCCATCGTCTCGGTCAGGTACAGCGTCATCAAGGGTTCAAAGCGCGCCGCCGCCGGCAATGCGTCCAGGATACGCGCACGATAGGCGCGTGCCTCGCGCACCGTTCGTACAGGAGTATCGAGATTGGGCATGACGATGGCCCGCGCAAAGCGCCGGACCGTATCCGGCAACACGCCGCCCAATACCGCTCCGTCACGGAGATGCAGATGCCAATCGTCCGGGCGCGTAAGACTAAGCTGCGCCGTTGGCGTGGGGCCTGTGGCGCCGCCCGGCGCCGCTGCCGCCAGTCGGGCAGCATCTTTGAGGGAGTCGGTGCTAATCGGCATCTGAGAACCGCCCACCAGGAACTGCGCCCTCATAATTAGGCCGCTCGATACGCCGCGGGAGCTTCGCGGCCCGCCTCTTGATCTGGCAACGCGCCGTTTCGCACGCCACATCGTAGGCGAAGTCCGGTGCATGACGGCTTGTGCCCAGAGCGCGCAAGCGGGACTGCGCGCACCGCGTCATGGGAAAACTCCATACTGGCCTCTTCGCGCCCGAGCTGTGTGGGCGCCGCTGTCCCGATGCCCCAGGAAAGGGAAGCTCTCTTGCGTGGTTGCTGCGTAATGGGCTCGCCGTCGGCGTGCGTAACATGGCGGCCTGGGAAATCGCGGCCCGGGTGCCTGGATCGATCCTGACTCGGGGAAATCGGCCCGTTGGTGACGCACCGCAAAGAACCGGTCGGCCGTCACAAGGGCACTAAACGACCACACGGGTGCCATCCGGTCACAAACCTCGTACCCAACCACCGGCGGGGTGGTACGCGCGTCGGCTCGCTCGTTCCTATCACTCGCAAGGGAATCGTTCATAACACCCCGTCAAAAACGCCTCAGGCACGCTGACGCGACTCTCTATGACATCCTCGCTTCCCCGAGTCTCGGCGAACGGGCGGGCGAGGCAGCCCGTACCGCCCGCAGACGCCACAGGACCGCATAAACCCCGACCCCAAAAGGCCGACACGTTCCTGCTCCGATGAGCCACATGGACCCGCGTATCTCAGAATCGCGCGGTTGACTTTAGAAGGTAATGAATATAAGTAACACTTAATATTTATGATTATAAGAATTTAGGTTAGTAAATTCTCAACCGGGGTCTCCCGACCGCACCACCAACCGTGCTGGCCTTTTTGCTGGGCTCGTTGCCGGATACTTTTCCACCACGCAGCACACCTGCCAATTCCGCTCCCGCTCCGCGGGAGTTGCTCCGGCCGCTCCTGGACGAGGCTTTGCGGATCGGGAATCCGCGCGCGCCTGGACGCGAAGGAGAGGGAGACAGTCTTTGACAAGCGGCTCAATAAGTTGCGGGACATTTATCGTCGAACTGCCTGGGCGGCGCTATTCGAACACCGGCAAGCACCCTATTCCCGCTCGCTACACAGCCCACTGCGCAGATAGCAACGCCGCCTGCTCCAGGACCGTCTGAGTGGCCTTCTCTTGCTTGTCCGGCGGGTAGCCGTATTTACGGAGGATGCGCTTGACGATCACGCGCAGGTTGGCGCGGACGTTCTCGCGCACGGTCCAGTCGATGGTGACGTTCTTTGTGACGGTCGCGACGAGTTCCCGGGCGATATCGACGAGGGTCGGTTCGCCTAAGACCTTGACCGCGCTGTCATTGACCTCGAGCGCATCGTAGAAGGCCAGTTCGTCCTCCGTGAGATGCAAGGCCTCGCCGCGCGCGTGGGCCCGACGCAGGTCTTTCGCAAGCGCGATCAGCTCCTCGATCACCTGGGCGGTTTCGATGGCGCGGTTCTGGTATTTGCGGATCGCCTGCTCGAGGAGGTCGGCAAAGGAGCGGCCCTGGACGATGTTGCGCCGGGTGCGGTTTTTGATCTCGCCCTTCAGGAGCTTCTGCAAGAGTTCCACCGCGAGATGGCGCTGCGGTAGGGCGCGCACCTCGGACAAGAATTCATCGGACAGGATGGAGAGATCGGGTTTGGGGAGACCTGCGGCCGCGAAGATGTCGATGACGTCTTCGGAGGCCACGGCCTGCGCGATGATCTGGCGGATGGCGTGATTCAGATCCTCGTCGCTCTGGCGCTCCCCCGGCACGCC
>JAJYPQ010000049.1 GCA_021795255.1 Pseudomonadota bacterium | reverse complement strand
CCCGCACGAGCCGCCTTTGGGCCGCTTTCGGTAATTCGGGAAAACACAGGGCGATATTGGTCACGGCGACCCGGCGACGATTACGGTGCAGGCCATAGAGAAGAAGGCCCAAGGATCGGCCGATAACCGCAAGCCAGGGCAGGGGGGCATGGCTTAAAAGCCACAGCCCACCCAGGCCCAGACGCGCTATGGCCTGGGACAGACTGCCCGTTCGGTCAGCCATACGGCGACCGGCCGTCAACGCGGACCCGCTTGAAACGCCTATACGTCCACAGATACTGCTCGGGCATCATGCGGATGCCCTCCTCGATCGCCCTATTCATAAGGGTGGCATCAGCCAAGGGGTCGTCTGTCGGAAACGGGTTCAGTGGCGGCCGAATCGTGACCTCAAAGCCGCGCGTACCCGGCAACTTGCGGGTAAAGCAGGGTAGGACCACGGCATTGGTCAAACGGGCAATGCGGGCGAGCGCCGTAAGTGTCGGGGTCGGAATCCCAAAAAAGGGGGCCCACACCGACTCGGCCGCACCGGGGTCAAGGTCGGGCAGATAATAAAACGGCTTACCTTCGCGAATACTGCGAATCAAAGAGCGCAAAGGGGCGTCGTTGCGCCACAAGACCGCGCCGAAGCGCCGGCGCCGATAGAGGAGGGCGCCGGCGAGCGCGGTCTTCGGGGCGCGATACATGCTGACAAACGGACGCTCAAGGGAGCCGCGCAACCCGCCCACCTCGAGACCCAAAAAGTGCGGGGCCAGGAGAATGATGTTCCGCCCGGCGCGCAAAGCCTCGTCATAGGGGCCGCGCTCTACGATGCGCACCCGCCGCTCCATCTCGGCCGTCGGCGCCCACCACAAGCGGGCCACGGCCAATGCCGTCTCGCCGATCGCTCGAAAGTGCTGGCGCACAAGCCGGCGGCGGGCGGCCAAGGACAGTTCGGGGAAACACAGACGGGCATTTGTCATGGCGATCCGGCGCGGCCGCACGGCAAGCCCGTAGGCCAAGATCCCGAGAGCCGCGCCGCAAAAAGACAGAACGGGCCAGGGAATGAACCGGACTGCCTGCAATGATCGGTCGAGAAGCCGCTCGACAAGACCGCGGTCGGCGTCTGGCGCGCTATGGGCGTCTTGCGTCCTTGCGTCAGTCATATAAGGACACCCCATCGTCACGGGTCTTGAACCGCTTCATGGTCCACATGTACTGCTCAGGCATAGTGCGCACACCGCGTTCGATCACAGCATTCATGACCGTGGCGTCCTCCAAAGCGCTGCCTGTCGGGAACGGCGACAGGGGGGGCTCTAACCACAACTCAGAGCCGCCTTCTGGCAAAAGTTTGGTGAAGCAGGGGATCACTACCGCCTCAGTCATGCGCGCCATGCGCCCCAAAGTCGGCAAGGTCGCGGCTGGAACTCCGAAGAACGGGGCGTAGACCGAGTCCTTGGGTCCTAAGTCCTCGTCTGGCACATAAGATGCCCCGTAGCCAGCCTGAATCGCCCGAATAAGCGGCCGAAGACCGCCGCTACGCTCATAGACATGGCCACCAAAGCGTTCCCGACCGCGCGTCATGACGAAGTCCAAGACCGGGTTTTTCAGGGGCTTTATGAAGCCCACATACGGGAAATACCGAGACAATATGAGACTCGTTTCCAGACCCACCGCGTGGCAATGCAACACTATGACGCGCCGTCCGGCAGCTCGGGCCTCCTGGTAATACTCCAGTCCGCGCGTACGCAGGCAAGAATCGATGGTCTTCTCGCTCCCCCACCAAAGCACCGCTATGTGAAAAAGGGCGAGCGCCGCCGTCCGAAAATGCTGGTGCACAAGGCGCGTCTGCTGCTCGGGGGTCCAATGGGGAAAACAGAGCGCCACGTTGATAGTCGCGATACGACGCCGTTTGCGGTTCACACGATAATAGAGGTCGCCTAAGCGTGCCGCGAGCCAGCCACGCACTTTAAGTGGCAGATACAAGCTCAACCGTAGGAGGCCAAGCGCCGCCCAGGTCGGCCAATACTGGGGCGCTCCAAAGCTTAGGCGCGCACGGACGCGATGCGCACCAATGGGTTCAAAAACAGCGGTCATGGGCGGGCATTGTGCCAGAAGCAGATAACGGGGTCATTGCCAGCGTCCCTACTCACGCTCGTCCTTTACGCCCAACAACGGGCGTAGCGCCTGTAGCAGATTCGGAAAGAGCGCCTTGTGGCGGGCCTCCTCGGCCGCCAATAAGGTCTTCATCGCCGCCCGCTCCGTCGGTTTCCGGAAACACGCCGGGCAATTGTCGCCGATCACCGGCAAGCCGACGCTGTGTGCGAAATCCCGCAGCTGTCGTTCGCGGACATACACGAACGGGCGAATGACCCGCAGGTCGCCGGTGTCGATCCGATAGTGGGCCCGCATCGTGTGGAGCGTGCCGGCGTGGAAGGCGCTCATTAAAAAAGACTCGGCAATATCATCGAGGTGGTGGCCAAGCGCCAAGACGTTAAAACCGTGGTCCTGGGCGACTCTATAGAGTGTGCCCCGGCGCATGCGGGCACAGTAGCTGCAAAACGAGTCGTTCCCGAGCGTCGTCTTGGCGCGTTCGGCGATCGCCTGGCGCTCGTAGAAATAAGGCAAGCCTAGGCTCGCCATATAGGGGATAAGCGGTTCTGGATCGAAGCCGTCTATGCCCGGATCGACGGTGACGGCAGCGAGCGTAAACGCAAGCGGCGCCTTGCGCTTTAGGTGCGCGAGGACGTGCAAGAGGCTTAGGCTATCCTTGCCTCCCGATACCGCGATCAACACCCGATCAGCGGCCCTTATCATGCCATAATCAGAAATGGCCTTGCCCGTCAATCGCAACAATGGTCGAGAGGGAATCTGCAACATGCGCGTATGGTAGCGGCTCCTTGGCCGCTTGCCAAAAAGGCGTGGCCCAACTGTTGTTTCAAAGAGGAATTATGCTAAGGTATCCGCTTCCAGCGGTGCATTGTCATCCTCTCTAGAAAGAGCACCCTACCTTATACCCGGAGTCGCCATGAGCAAACCCTACCTTTTCACGTCTGAATCCGTATCCGAAGGCCATCCCGATAAGATCGCGGACCAGATTTCAGACGGGGTGCTTGACGCAGTGTTGGCGCAAGATGCGCACGGCCGCGTCGCCTGTGAAACCCTCGTCAACACCGGGCTTGTGGTCCTGTCTGGAGAAATCACGACCAAGGCGATCGTCGACTTCACCGAGATTGCGCGCAGCACGATACGTCGTATCGGCTATAACGCGAGCATGGGATTCGACGGTGATGCGTGCGCGGTGGTGGTGGCCATGGACAAGCAATCCCCGGACATAGCGCAAGGAGTGGACGAAGGCCACGGCCTTGATCTTGAGCAGGGCGCGGGCGACCAGGGACTGATGTTCGGATACGCGACGAACGAAACCGAGACCCTGATGCCTATGCCCATCACCTTTGCCCACGCGCTTATGCAGCGTCAGGCGGCGGTGCGCCGCTCGGGCCGGCTTCCTTGGCTGCGCCCCGACGCCAAAAGCCAGGTAACGATCCGCTATGAGAACGATAAGCCGGTCGCCATAGACACGGTGGTGGTGTCCACCCAACACGGGCCCGAGGTCAGTTACGAGGACCTCAAAGAAGCGGTGTTCGAGGAAATCATCAAACCCGGGCTGCCTGCGGGTTGGCTGAAAAAAGAGACCAAATACTTCATCAACCCGACCGGCCGCTTCGTCATCGGCGGTCCAGTCGGCGATTGCGGTCTGACTGGCCGGAAAATTATCGTCGACACCTACGGCGGCATGGCTCGCCACGGAGGTGGGGCGTTTTCTGGCAAGGATCCATCCAAGGTTGATCGGTCAGCGGCCTACGCCGGACGCTATGTCGCCAAGAACATTGTCGCGGCCGGGCTTGCCGCCCGCTGCGAAATCCAGGTGGCCTACGCGATCGGCATCGCCCAGCCGGTCTCAATTCGGGTCGAAACTTTCGGCACGGGCATCATCAGCGATAGCCGTATAGCGGAGCTTGTTGGCGAGCACTTCGACCTGCGGCCGAAGGCTATCATCCAAACTTTGGACCTTTTGCGCCCCATCTATGGGAAAACTGCGGCCTATGGCCATTTCGGACGCACCGAGCCCGAGTTCACCTGGGAACGCACGGACAAGGCCGAGACACTCAGAGCGGCGGTCGCCGACAAGAAAGTCCAATCGTTGTTGGGGTAGGAGACAGAAATGAACCCGGCAGTACACGCACACAAGACCACTGATTATAAAGTTGCAGACATCGCCCAAGCCGACTACGGACGGGCTGAAATTGCCATCGCCGAGACCGAGATGCCCGGTCTTATGGCCCTGCGGGCCGAGTACAAAGGCCGCCAGCCGCTGAAGGGTGCACGCATCGCGGGCAGCCTCCACATGACCATTCAAACCGCCGTGTTGATGGAGACCTTGGTCGAGCTGGGCGCGGAGTTGCGCTGGTCGTCGTGCAACATCTTTTCGACCCAAGACCATGCGGCCGCGGCCATGGCGGCGCGCGGTATCCCGGTATTCGCCTGGAAAGGTGAGAGCGAGGAGGAGTTTTGGTGGTGCGTAGACCAAACCATCGTCGGACCGGACGGCTGGCGTCCCAATATGCTGTTAGACGACGGCGGTGACCTGACTGCCGTCATGCATGAGCGCTACGGGTCCCTGATGAAAGACGTTCGCGGCCTTTCTGAGGAGACGACCACCGGGGTTCATAGACTCTACGAGCTCGAAGCCGCCGGCAAACTGCTCTGCCCGGCCTTCAACGTCAACGACTCGGTCACCAAATCGAAATTCGACAACCTCTACGGCTGCCGCGAGTCGCTCATAGACGGAATCAAGCGCGCGACGGACGTCATGATCGCGGGCAAGATTTGCGTGGTAGCGGGCTATGGTGACGTAGGTAAGGGCTGCGCCCAGGCCTTTCGCGGCATGGGTGCCACGGTATGGGTCACGGAAATCGACCCCATATGCGCCCTGCAGGCGGCGATGGAGGGATACCGCGTGGTAACCCTTGAGGAGGCGGCGCCGCTGGGCGATATCTTTGTCACGGCCACCGGCAACGTCGGCGTCATCGGGCTCTCTCACGTGCGCGTCATGAAGCACGAGGCCATCGTATGCAACATCGGACACTTCGATTCTGAGATCGACATTGCGGGCCTGCGAACCCTGCCTTGGGAAAACATCAAGCCTCAGGTCGATCACGTGGTCTTCCCGGACGGCAAGAAGGTCATCGTTTTGGCCGAAGGGCGGCTTGTGAACCTCGGTTGCGCGACCGGGCATTCGAGCTTTGTCATGTCCGCGTCCTTCACCAATCAGGTGATGGCCCAAATCGAGCTGTGGAGCAATCCGGGCGCCTACGAGGCCCACGTCTACACGCTTCCTAAGCACCTGGACGAAAAGGTCGCGCGCTTGCACTTAGAGAAAATCGGGGCCCATCTGACCCCGCTCACCGCCGAGCAGGCGGCCTATATCAACGTGCCAATAGACGGACCCTACAAACCTACCCGTTATCGCTATTAAAGCGCTGTAATGGAGTCACAAAAGCGGCATGCGCGGGTCTTTAGCTTCGAATTCTTCCCCCCGAAGAGCGAAGAGGCCCATGCCGCCTTTAAGGGGGCACTGGCCCAGCTCGCGCCGCTCAACCCACGCTTTTTTTCGGTGACCTTTGGGGCCGGCGGCAGCACTCGCGAACGCACCCTCGAGACGGTCCGCGAAATAAGCGCGCACCAAAAGGCGGCGGCCCCGCATCTTTCCTGCGTCGGTTCGACCCGCGAAGGTATCCGGGAGATTCTGACAACGTATAAAGATCTGGGCGTCCGTCACATCGTGGCGCTGCGCGGCGATTTGCCCTCGGGCATGGTCGATCCCGGGGACTTCCGCTATGCGAGCGAACTCGTTCGCTTTATCCGCGCCCAGACCGGCGACCATTTTCATATTGAGGTGGCGGCCTATCCAGAGGTCCACCCCCAAGCCGCGAGCGCGGAAAGTGATCTCACGCACTTTCAAGAAAAGGTGGCAGCAGGCGCCAATTCGGCCATCACGCAGTACTTTTACAACGCCGACGCCTACTACTGGTTCATAGACGCTTGCGCGGCCTTGGGCATCTCGGTGCCCATCGTTCCGGGCGTTATGCCAATCACCAACCACCGCCAGCTTCTTCGTTTCTCGGAGGCCTGCGGCGCCGAGGTCCCACGCTGGATCCGGCGGCGATTAGAGGGATTCGGGGATGACGCCGAGTCTATTCGGTCGTTCGGCCTGGACGTGACCACGGCCTTGTGCGCCGAACTTCTTGCCGCGGGCGCGCCCGGCTTGCACTTTTATACGCTGAACCGCGCCGCTCCCGCGAGCGTGATTTGGGAACGACTCGGTCTGTAACGCGCTCAAATCCCACTGTCGCCATAAAACTGTGAACACGGCGCCTAGGAAGACTCATACCCGGGAGCAAGAATAGATCGGGTGCCCTAGGCCGCGATCCTATGCGTTCCCATACGACCACACGACCGGCCTGGCGACGGCCGGGGGGTGTCCGAAGCTCCCATTGGCCGCTGGTGGGAATGCCACGAAACGCGGCCGAGGTCGCCCTGGCTCGTGACAACGACCCCTAGGCTCTGGGACGCAGGCCCTGGACATAGTCACGGAGTCGCGCCAAGCATTGGCGAAAGGCCGGTGCCGACTGCTGATTTTTGGCGATACTCCAACAACCTTCCCAGGCCGCGAGAATAAAAAGGGCGGTCGTATCGCAATCGATGTCCACCCTGATCTCCTGTTGCGACTGACCCCTCCTCAAGGCTGCACGCAAGACCTCCTGCCAGCGGGTCAGAATGGCGCCAAGGCGCATTCGGAACTCGACGTCTACGGGGCTCATTTCTTGGATAAGATTATTGAGGGGGCAGCCGTGCTTAATGGTGTCGTCGTCTAGCGATTGTACCTTGTCGCCCCAAATCTTGAGCAAGGCCGAGATGGGGCGCTCGGCCTCCTCGAGCGGGCGGAACACATTGGACTCGAGGCGTTCGCGCACCACCTCCTCTATGACCGCAAGGCCAAGCGCCCGCTTACAGGGGAAATGGTGGTAGAGCGCGCCCTTCGTAAACCCCGTATCCCGCAGGATCTCGGTCAGGCTCGCGGCTTGAAACCCCCGTTCATAGACTTCACGGAAGGCCGCTTCGAGCAATTTCGCACGGGTGCCATCGGTCATTGCGCGCCTCCATCGAGTTTATCATACCGAGCGGTACGCGGGCGTCAAGCCGCCGCCGCGCTTGCGTTTTGGGACGCTCGATGCTGTACTTTCCGCCCAGCTCAACATGAGACCATACAGTGAGAGCACCAGCCCAAGCGGCCCTCTTTGCCCTAGCGGGGGGCACTGCGGCTTTCCTGCTGCGGCCCACCGATATCTTCGGTCACCAATTGCCCTTATCGGTCGTACTCACCCGCGGGGCGGATCTGCATGGCCTCAATCGGCTTCTGATACCACTTGCCCATCACTCCTTCAACGAAGTCGCGGCTGGTCTATTGCTCGGGGGAGTTCTGGGGGGTTTGGTGAGCGCGCTCACCGGGCGCCGCTAGAACCAGAGCCTCGCCGGTACGCGAAGCCGCGCTTTCCCCCGATAGGCGCGCGCGGTACAATGGGTACGCTAAACCTAACCTGCGTAGTGACCCTATAGCATCGCCTCCGCGATGCCTATATACTGCGCGCCCCTTTCCTGCAGCATCCTTATGACAACCCAGAATCTTCGTAACATCGCAATCATCGCTCACGTCGATCATGGCAAGACCACGCTCGTTGATGAGCTCTTAAAGCAGTCCGGCACCTTTGAGAGCCGGGCTACCGTTAGCAGCCGCATGATGGATTCGAACGATCTCGAGCGTGAACGCGGCATTACCATTCTCGCCAAAAACACCGCGATACGCTGGCACGACCACCGGATCAATATCGTCGACACCCCCGGACACGCGGATTTCGGCGGCGAGGTAGAGCGCGTCTTGTCCATGGTCGATTCCGTTCTGCTGCTGGTCGACGCCGTCGATGGCCCGATGCCGCAGACACGGTTTGTGACCCGTAAGGCCTTTGCCTTGGGCCTCAGGCCTATCGTCGTCATCAATAAGGTCGATCGGCCCGGGGCGCGCTTAAACTGGGTCCTTGACCAGACCTTCGACCTTTTTGACAAGCTGGGCGCTACGGAAGAGCAACTCGACTTCCCGGTGGTCTATACCTCGGCTCTTTATGGGTATTCGAGCTTGACACCAGAGACCCGCGAGGGCGACATGACCCCGCTGTTTGAGGCCATTTTGCGCCATACGCCGCCTCCGGCCGTAGACCCCGACGGCCCGTTCCAGATGCAGGTCTCGAGCCTCGCGTACTCGAGCTACGTTGGCGCGATCGCAACGGGACGAATCACGCGCGGGACCGTCCGTCCGAACCAACTGGTCGCTATCGTTGATCGCGAGGGGAAACGTCGGGACGGCAAGATTCTCCAGGTTCTCGGATTTTTGGGCTTGGAACGGACCGAGGTGAAAGAGGCCTCGGCGGGGGACATTATCGCCGTGACCGGCATAGACCCCGTGCTCATTTCCGACACCCTGTGTGAGCCGACGCGCGTCGAGGCCCTGCCTCCGCTTACGGTCGACGAGCCCACGGTCACTATGACCTTTGAGATCAACACCTCGCCATTCGTAGGACAAGACGGCAAGTTTGTGACCAGCCGCCAATTGCGGGAACGGCTCGACCGCGAGCTCATCCACAACGTCGCGCTACGGGTCGAGGATACGGCCGATGCCGACAAATTTAAGGTCTCGGGGCGCGGCGAGCTCCACCTTAGCATCTTGATCGAGACCATGCGCCGCGAAGGCTACGAACTTGCGGTATCACGGCCCCAGGTCATCACCAAGATCGTCGAGGGCGAGGTCCATGAACCATACGAACTTTTGACCCTCGATGTGGAACAGGCTCACCAGGGTGTTCTTATCGAGCGCCTGGGAAATCGCCGCGGCGACCTCCTGGCCATGGATCCCGATGCCGAAGGGCGCGTGCGCCTCGAGTACGTCATCCCATCGCGCGGACTTATCGGCTTCCAGACCGAGTTCCTGAGCCTTACCTCGGGCACCGGGCTTATGCATCACGTCTTTGACCACTACGCGCCGGTCAAGAAGGGCAACATGGGCGGTCGCGTAAACGGTGTGCTGATTGCCAATGGCGCTGGCAAGAGCGTGGCCTACGCGCTCTTTAGCCTTCAGGAGCGCGGCCGCTTGTTTATCGGGGCGGGTGAAGACCTGTATGAGGGGATGATCATCGGCATTCATTCCCGCGACAACGACTTGGTCGTCAACCCTCTGCGCGGCAAGCAGCTCACGAACATGCGTGCCTCGGGATCGGATGAAGCGGTTCTCTTGGTCCCGCCGATCCAATTAACGCTCGAGCGAGCGATCGAGTTTATCGATGACGATGAATTGGTCGAGGTCACGCCCCATCACGTGCGGCTGCGTAAGCGTTATTTGAAAGAGAACGACCGCAAGCGGTCCCAAAGAAACTAGACCGTCTGCTCCCGGATGGTGTGAAACCGAGCCTTGGGAAACCGCTCCAGGGTCAACTCGAGATGGGAGCGGGACGGCGCGAGATAGGTTAAAGCGCCGTCCCCGTCATAGGCCAAGTGAGCGGCTAGGCGCTTGTGGAGATCGCTTAAGGTGGTGGCATCCGCCTCCACCCAGCGCGCTGACACGACGGGCGCCGCCTCAAAATCGGCCTCGACTCCGTATTCGTGGCGCAGGCGATAGGTCACGACCTCGAACTGCAAGGCGCCGAGCGCGCCCAAAATCATGTCGTGGCTTGCGATCGGTTTAAATAACTGGGTTGCCCCTTCTTCCGTCAGCTGCTCAAGTCCCCGCGCAAGGGCCTTGCTTTTCAGGGGATCGCGCAAAAGAACGCGGCGAAAGAGCTCCGGAGCAAAATTAGGGACCCCGGTAAAACGCAGATCTTCGCCCTCGGTAAAGGTATCCCCTATGCGTATCGTGCCGTGGTTGGGCAGACCGAGGATGTCGCCTGCGTAGGCCTCGTCGGCCATGGAACGCTCGTTTGCCAAAAACGTGAGGGCGTTAGCGGCGTTGATTTCGCGTCCTTCACGGGTGTGGTAGAGACGCATGCCGCGCCGATAGCGACCTGAACAAATGCGCACGAAGGCCATCCGATCCCGATGTTGGGGATCCATATTGGCTTGGATCTTAAAAACGAAACCCGAAAAGCGCTCTTCGGCGGGCAGGACTGGGCGCGTGAGTGTCCGCCGGGGTAGGGGCGGGGGCGCCAGGTCAATAAAGGCATCGAGCAGGTCACGAACCCCGAAATTATTGAGCGCGGAACCAAAAAACACCGGCGACTGCTGAGCTTTACGATAGGCGTCTCTATCGAGGGGAGCCGCGGCACCCCGCACCAGCTCGATCTCTTGCCGGATCCGCCCACACTCATCGCCCAGAATCGCGTCCAACTCCGGATCGCTCAAGGCCAGAGTCCGCTCCTCTTGGATCCGTTCGCTGCGCCCTTGCGGCAGAAGCCGCACTTGCGAGTCGGCGAGCCGGCAAATTCCGCGAAACCTTTGCCCCATGCCCAGCGGCCAGATGATGGGGGCGCAGGCGATGTTGAGCGTGCGCTCGATCTCATCTAGCAGATCGAGCGGTTCTTGGCCCTCACGATCTAACTTGTTGACGAAGGTGATGATGGGTGTGTTGCGCATACGGCAGACCTCGAGCAACTTGATGGTCTGCGCCTCCACGCCTTTGGCAGCATCAATGACCATGAGCACAGAGTCGACGGCGGTGAGTGTTCGGTACGTATCTTCCGAGAAATCTTGGTGGCCTGGGGTATCCAACAGGTTGATAATCGCGTCCCGATACGGGAATTGCATGACCGATGAGGTCACAGAAATACCCCGTTCGCGCTCCAAAGCCATCCAATCCGATGTTGCGTGGCGCGCGGCCTTGCGGCCCTTGACCGCACCCGCCAAGACAATCGCGCCGCCGAAAAGCAAAAGCTTCTCGGTTAAGGTGGTTTTGCCGGCATCGGGATGCGAAACGATCGCAAAAGTTCGGCGCCGGGCGATCTCTGTGGCTAAGGAGGGCATGGGAGGGCGCAAGAATACACGGGGCCACCGGCGAAAACTAGCGCTACTTCGCCTCGATACCCGGGGACGTTATACTGAACACAAGATGACGATGCTTTATCCAGCCCTACAGCCTTACGCCCAACATCACTTAGCGGTGACGTCCCCGCATGTGCTCTACATTGAGGAGTGCGGCAATCCCCACGGTCACCCTGTCGTTTTCCTGCACGGTGGCCCGGGGGCCGGCTGCGAGCCCTACCATCGTCAGTTTTTTGATCCCGCTCGTTACCGGATCATTTTATTTGATCAACGCGGGGCGGGGCGGTCTACCCCCCATGCCTTCCTTTCTGACAACACGACCGCATGCTTAATATCTGATATGGAGCGTATCCGCACCCATCTCGGGGTGGAGCGTTGGCTCCTATTCGGGGGTTCTTGGGGATCAACTCTCGCGCTCGCCTACGCCGAGAGCCACGCTGAACGCGTACTTGGTCTTATCGTGCGCGGCATTTTCCTATGCCGACCCGCGGAAATCCACTGGTTCTACCAGGAAGGCGCCAACTGGGTGTTCCCGGACTACTGGGAGGATTTTATCGCCCCGATCCCGGTCGCAGAACGAGACGATCTCGTGGCCGCCTATTACCGAAGACTTACAGGCACTGACCCGCATGCGCAAAAGCGCTGTGCGCAAGCTTGGTCACTTTGGGAGGGACGAACCGCCAATGTCGTTCCGCGCGCCGAAGTCATCGAATTCTTCGGGTTCAAGCACACGGCTCTCTCTTTGGCGCGCATCGAATGTCACTATTTTATGCATAATTCGTTTCTTCTACCTAACCAGATTCTGGCCCATGCTCCGCGTCTTGCCGGCATACCAGGCACCATCGTTCAGGGCCGCTACGATCTTATCTGCCCTTTACGCAGCGCGTGGGAGCTACACGCCGCATGGCCCGACTCACGACTCGTCGTCGTGCCGGATGCCGGCCATTCGGCGACCGAGCCCGGGATATCAAAGGCCTTGATCGAGGCTGCCGATCAATTTGCGAAAGACACGCCATGGCCGACTACGTTATAGGCGACCTGCAGGGTTGTCTTGAAGCTCTTCAGACGCTCCTCGCGCATATCGGCTACACCGATGGGCGCGATCGACTCTGGTTCACGGGCGACCTCGTCAATCGCGGGCCCGATTCCCTGGAAACCCTGCGTTTCCTGCAAACCCTCACCGCCCCGATCACGGTACTGGGCAACCACGACCTTCACCTCCTTGGTGTCGCCTGCGGCCACAGACGGGCGGCCCCTGACGACACGCTCGATGCCATTCTCTCGGCTCCCGACCGCGACGAATTGCTCGGCTGGCTAAGGAAGCAGCCGCTCCTGTATTATGACGCCAAGAAGCGCGTCGCCATGGTTCACGCGGGACTGCCCGCACAGTGGGATATTCCGCAAGCACTTGGCTTGGCCGCTGAGCTTGAGACGGCCCTCAGAGGACCGCGGTTCTGCCGCACCTTGGCCGAGCTCTACGGTCCAAAGCCCGATTTGTGGAGCGACGATCTGAGAGGAAGCGAGCGTTTACGCTTTATCGCGAACGCTTTAACGCGCATACGGTACTGCGACCAGGAAGGGCGGCTCGACATGCGCGACAAGGGACCCCTTGGCACACAAGGCCCGGGTCTTATACCCTGGTTTCAGGTGGCAAAACGTCGAAGCCAGGACACCCGCATTCTCTTTGGCCATTGGTCGAGTCTTGGTGCCCGGCGCTTTGAGGATGTGGTCTGTCTCGACAGCGGATGCTTATGGGGCGGGACCCTGACGGCATTGCGGCTGGATGATTTTGCTTTTCTTTCGGTGCCCTGCGATAACACGGGTAACACGTAGGCTGAGGGTATGTGATATGAGCAAAGACCAACACCGTGTCGAAGTGGGCGTAAAGACCGCCTACCTGGACAATCAATCGGCGCCCGAGGCAAACCGCTACGTGTTTGCCTATACGATCACCATCACCAATACGGGATCGATGGCGGCGCGGCTTCTCACCCGTCATTGGGTGATTACCGACGCGAACAATAAGGTCCAGGAGGTACGCGGGGATGGCGTGGTGGGCGAACAACCTTATCTCGTACCCGGGATGAGCTTCGAATACACGAGCGGCGCCATGATCGAAACCCCGGTCGGCAGCATGCGCGGGAGCTATCAGATGGTGGCCGACGACGGCACCTGCTTCGACGCCGACATTCCTCCATTCACCTTGAGCATACCGCGAACGCTGCATTAGTCGCGCCTCGAGGCGGCCCACCTTGTGGCCCGGGCTAGCTAGGACGCCTGCTGTCCCCGCAGGTCGGTACTCCCCCGGATTCTGCAAGGCAACGACTCTGGACGACATCCGCAAGCACCGCTAGGTGCTGACCCCGGGGTGTCCCTGTCTGGCACTGCGCACGGGCGCGCTGCGTCACTTAGCAGCAATCGCTGGCGTGACGCGGGACGGCGGCTCTCGGTCATCTTCCTCAGGAACCCGCCAACGCCGCGTTTTTATTATATTATTTTTCCGTAACTGCCTTGGCACGATGATTGCTCCTTCCCTATAGCAAAACACCACCACAAAGACCCGGGAGGGCGCCATGCTGAGTTTTGTCATAACGCTCGTAAACCATTACGAGGAACGTTACGGTAGCCGCCCGAACGTGGTCTACATGAGTCAGTCACATTACGAGTATCTCCGGGAAGAGATGCCGGGGGTACGGGCCCATGACGAGGTGGTGGCGATGCTGGGCATAGATATCTCGCTCTCAACCGAAACGGTCTGTCCGCATGTGGCTACGGCCGAATTTATGGAACAACGCATACTCGTGAGTTAAAAAGATCTGTGTGGGGGATTTCGGGGCCGCGAGGCCCCTTTTTTATTTCCCAAACCCCAGCGTAAGACAAGCGCAAAGCAATTGCCCGCGGAGGGCGGGCGGGACCATTCCCCAAACCCTTTCGGGTACATCCGTTGGAGGTACAGGAAAGCTTGGATGCGCACGCCTACTGAGAAGTGAGGATGACGAGTCCGCCTCTCCCCGTTAACGAGGCAGGCGCGTGAATACCTTCTCTGCGGCCGCTACCGTCGCGGCAATATCATCATCCACATGGGCGCTCGAAACAAACCCGGCCTCGTAGGCGGACGGGGCGATATAAACCCCTTCTGCGAGCAAACCGTGAAAGAAGTGTCGAAAGCGATCCACCTTACACCCCATCACATGTTCATAACGCGTGACCCCACCTGCGACAAAAAAGAGACCGAACATGCCACCGATGTGGTTGGTTGTAAAACTCACGTCCTGCCTTTGGGCCGCGGCTTTTAAGCCATCGGTCAGGGCCTGCGTGTGTGCGCCTAGGGCTTCATAGAAACCGGGCGCCGCCAATTTCTTCATGGTCGCGAGCCCGGCACTCATGGCCACCGGGTTCCCGGAGTTGGTACCGGCCTGGAACACGTCGCCATCGGGCACGAGCCGATCCATAAGACGGGCCGAACCGCCGACGGCCCCTACGGGCAGGCCTCCGCCAATGATCTTGCCGAGCGTGGTGAGATCGGGTCTTACGCCGAACAGCGCCTGGGCTCCGCCGCGAGCCACGCGAAAGCCGGTCATCACTTCATCGAATATAAGCAAGGCCCCATGCCGGTCGCAGAAATCCCGCAAACCCTCATGAAAGCCCGGAATCGGCAGGACACAGTTCATGTTTCCGGCGACGGGCTCGACGATAATAGCGGCGATGTCCTCGCCATGCTGCGTAAAGAGGGCCGCCACCGAATCGAGGTCATTAAAGTGAGCAACCAAAGTGTGTGCGGCCAAGGCCGCAGGGACCCCGGGCGAGGTAGGAACGCCGAGCGTTAAGGCGCCCGATCCCGCCTTAACCAGCAGGGAGTCGGGGTGGCCATGATAGCCGCCCTCGAAT
>JAJYPQ010000514.1 GCA_021795255.1 Pseudomonadota bacterium | reverse complement strand
AGGAACCTGCGACTTCGGGGTAAAATCAGCGGGGCGCGAGGTGCACGAACGCTGGTATGCGCCGCTAGCTGTCGGTACGGTCGTAAAGCGCCATATACGCCTGATGACTTAAGAGCGGGGACCTCGCAACCGCCAGGACATCGTCGAGATGGGCCGGCGTACTCATGCCCACGAGCGTCGTGCCAAGGCCTGGGGTCGAGCGATTAAACTGAAGCGCTCTTTGGGCATTGTTTGCAAGGCGCGGCATCGCCTGCGTCAAAATATCCACCGCGTGATGCGCGAGGTGGCCCTTGAAAAGGCCGTGGCTCGCAACCGTGTAGAGCTTTAACTGGAGAGCGGCCTGCAGGGTGGAGGCCTCACTTCCTTCGCCCGTGATTTGATTGAAGCGCGAAAACCCGTCCAACATGACCGCGTTGAAGGGCAATTCCAGGAGCGCGAAGTGGTGATCGCGCTCGTGCCCTGTAGTCTCCTTTGCGGCCTTCTCGGCGAGCGCTATGAGCGAGGCAAGCGATATAAACGAGGCATCGTCGGTCGGAACCCGGAAGGCGTGAAAGCTCGACACCCCGTAAAAGTTGATGGCCCCGTCCTTCACAGCCTGCTCCAGCTCCACGAAGATTTCACCCAACTTGCGGATCAGGGCGGCCTTGCCGAAGACCGGGATATGGACCTCTGGCTGGTCGACCAGAAAGGCGTCCAGCGTCTCGACCCCGAGGGCCTTGCGGCTGAGATCTATTTGGGCGCGGATATAAGGCCGGCTTAAGACATGAAACCCGGCGCAGTCCTCCGCCGAGGCAAGACCCCTATCAATAATCTCGGCCTGTACATAAGCTTTGGGATCAGCGGGCGCCGCCCCCGAAAAATTCACGAATCCGCCCTTCGACATAAGCCAGAGCGCGCGACGATCGACCCCTGCCGCCACCGCCCGCTTGAGGCCCTCTGCGATAGCCGAGAGCGAACGCCCGTAGCGGTAGTGGACGGCGGTATCGATGACATTCAGGCCGCTTGTGACACCCCTAAAGACGATGTCGGCCAGGGCCCGGTCGGCGGTATCGGTGGCCGCTCCCGGGAAGCTCCCAAGGCCAATCGCGCTCAACTTCACACCACCCCGGAAGTCGCTATAGTGGCCGCGGTCGAAGGCCTCGCCTTGGCGCCGGCTATAGGCCATCGTCGCCTCGGCGGTCGCAGTCCCGGCGAGCAGCCGGTCCCCGTCGCGTTTCAAGAGGCCCATAAGCGCCTCTTGAGGGCCCCATGGTGGGCCAGGGCGCGCGTGATATCGCGGATCGCCGGCCGTACCGGTTGCTCCAAGCCGTATTCTAAACGATCTCGGAACAGATTCTCATAGTAGGGCTCGTCTTCGTCCTCGTCCCACCCGACCGCTCTTAAGGCCTCGCTTGCGGCCTTGGGGAGGGTCACCGGCAGTTCACGACCCGACAACAGCGCCCACACCCCTGTCCAAGCCCGCGCCAAAAGCAAGGGGTGGTAGCCTCCCCCACCGGTCGCCAATACCGGTATGCCGCTTGCCACCACCCGTTCGACGACCCCAAGAAAGCCCGCCGTGGATAAGGCAAAACGCCCCAAGGGGTCGCCGAACAAGGCATCGGTGCCGGTCTGCAAGACCACCGCATCCGGCCGGAAGCGCGCGAGGATAGGGTCCCAGAGACACTCGAAGACCTGACGATACTCGGCATCGTGGGTCCCTTTAGGTAAGGGCACGTTCAGCGCAAGGCCGGAGGCGTGCGGCCCGCCCTCCTCGTGCAGTCCGCCGCCATGAAAGGGATAGGCGTAGCTCGTGTCCATATGGAGGGACACCGTCATGACCGAGGGGTCATCCCAGAACGCCGCCTCGACCCCATCGCCATGATGCGCATCGATATCGAGATACAAGACCCGCCGCCCGGCGCTTCGTAGGCGCAAGATCGCCAACACGACGTCATTGAAATAACAAAAGCCGCGCGCCTGGTCCGGCACCGCATGGTGCATGCCTCCGGCCGGACTAAACGCGTTACAACCACTCAAAACCTTGTCGGCGGCCTGGATACTGCCCCCGGTCGCAAGCGCCGGCGTATAGAAGAGGCCCGGAAAGTAGGGGTTTTCGACGGTGCCCAACTGGTGGCGAAGACGGTCATCGGCGCGCACTCCCCCGAAGGCCTCGGCCCTTTGCACGGCGCGCACGTAATCGCGAGTATGAAAGCCCGTGAGCTCCCCTACGCTCGCCGGCCGCGACCGGACCCACTCGGTCTCGTCTAGGGCCCCGTAGGCGGCAATGAGATCAAGCGTCAAGGACACGCGCGGGATGGCGAGCGGGTGATTATGTCCGTAGCTGGGCTTTTTGTAGTGGGAAGCGCCCACAAGCGCCGCCGACCGCCGAGCGATCGGGCGGCAAGGGTCGGAACCGGCCTCTGTCATGCCTCTTTCAGTCCGTGCTCTTTGATCGCGCGGGTGCGCACATACAGGTAGATGTGGCGGATGGTGCGCACCGCCATGGCTATAGGGTTTAGGGGCAGCGCGTCCTCGCGCCCGGAGGACAAACAGTTGCGGTAATATACAAGCTCGCGCACATTGTCCCGAATCGCGTTCAGCGACGGATCCCCTTTGACGAAGGCCTTAAAAACCTCCAAGGGATCGTCATCCTCGCCGATATGAAGCGGTCGCCCGGCGCTTTGCGCAAAGGCCAACATGAGACGATTGGCAAGCCTAAGGGCCTGATCTACCGTAGGTTGTAGGGACAGGTCGTGGCCCGGCAAGGCCCGTTCGAGCCCCCGTATCTCATCATCCACCTCGCGCATAACTGTCTCAAGCCCCAAGGCTGCCATGGCGCGCTAGACCTCTCATCCGATAATCCGTAGAATCCGTAGAATCCGCCCATCTTATCACACCGCCCGATCCGGGGCGGCGTCCGGGAGACCTTATGAAAAAGCTTGTGACCTTGGTACGCCTCAACAATCTCATCTATAACGCCAATCGCGACCCCCAAGTGTATCGCCGGGTCCCAAAGAAGCCGTTTCGCATCCAGGCTCTACTCAACGGCGAGGGTCGGGCACACGCGCAAGTGATCGTCGACGGAGAGGCGAAGGCGCGTTGCGACAAGCAGATCAACCTTCCGGACACCTTTACCTGCGAATTCGCCTTCGACACGCCCGGCAGCCGCACCGCGACCTTGGTCATCGAGAGCGGCGGCCAATCCTTCCGTCAGGACTTACGGCTCGACGTCATGGAACACGATGGGATGGGCTAGGCTACCAGGCGTATTGAGCCAAAAATTGCGGCAACACGGTCACGATCTGGTCGCGGGCATAAAAGCGATCAGCCCGTGACATCCGCATCTCATCTTGCATATCCGCGTCCCCGCCGAAACAGAACACCGCGATCTGTAGGAGGTACTCCATGCGCAAGGTCCTGATGACATCGATCGGATCGAACGCCGAGACCTCGTCTAGATCGATGAGCAAAAAACGATAAAGCAGAATCT
>JAJYPQ010000513.1 GCA_021795255.1 Pseudomonadota bacterium | reverse complement strand
GCAGTTCCTGGGAGAACGCCTGCGTGAGGCGTTCTCCCAGCAGGGCTACGCCCCGCGCTGACCGCGGCCCACCTATAAATCCGCGTCTTTGTGTCAAAAAGACGCGGATTTACATGATCGTTAACATAGGCCTCTATCAGCCTGTTCTTGCTGGAATAATGGCGATAGAAAGTCGCTTTGGTGACTCCTGATTCGGCAATGATGCGATCAATACCGGTGCCGCGAATGCCGTCCCGGTAAAAGAGGTCGTGGGCGGTAAGCAAAATGCGCTCCCGCGCCACGCTCTTGCGTCCAGACGCCACCGAAATAGCCTGCCCTTGACTCACCATCGGTCTATTGTAGACAGATCTGTCTATTATGAGTAGACTACCGTAATAGAGACAGATCTGTCTCTATTACCTCATCACAGCAGAGAGGTCGTCGCTATGGGGGCCTTGGCATTAACTCCCCCTTTCACCGAACACAGCGCCCTCCTTAAGGTACAAATGGCGGAAGATCTCTGGAATAGCCGCGATCCCGACCGTGTCGTGTTGAGCTACACGGAAGACACGATCTGGCGAAACCGCGCGGAATTCCCCATAGGCCGGGAGGCGATACGAGCCTTTCTCCGACGAAAATGGGCCCGCGAACTTCAGTACCGCCTGATAAAAGAGCTGTGGAGTTTTCACGGGCACCGCCTTGCGGTACGATTTGCGTATGAGTGGCATGACGACTCAGGACACTGGTATCGCAGTTATGGAAATGAACTTTGGGAATTCAATGATCAAGGATTAATGGTTCGGCGCCTTGCGAGCATCAACGACCTACCCATCCCGGCTTCAGAACGAAAATATCATTGGCCGTTAGGGCCCAGGCCTGACGATCACCCAGGCTTGAGTGCGCTCGGTCTCTAGTTTCTTGTGGACTTCGCGGATAATCTCTAGCTTCTTTCCAGCACTCCCCATCGAGACTCGAGAACTAGCCGTCCAAAAGTCCCGGCAAGCGCAGCAAGTCGGTCACACCCGGATCGATACCCCGCTGACTCAAGAGTGCCGTGACCTGCCCACGGTGGTGGGTCTGATGGTTAAAGAAGTGGGTGACTACCAACCAAAATGGGTAGGTACGCACCTCGGGGCTCGTTATGCCCCTGAAGCTCAAGGGGCGCATAACAGTATCGACACTGAGCGCTGTCGCCCACATGGTGATGCGGTTATCGTCTTGCTCCCGCTCCCTTTGCAGCTCCGAAAAATCCGCGTACAGCTCCTGATCCAGCGAGGTATAAACCACAGATCCACCGGCAAAGCGCGCCATCCACGAGCGATCGGCCAACAGAATGTGGTTTAGTGTCCCGTGAATCGAGTGAAAAAAGGCCCCTGCGTCGCTTTTGCGCTCTTCGTCCGTGAGAGTCGCGCAAATTGCATAAAGGCGCTCGTTCATCCAACGATTATAGCGGGCCATAGTCTGCGCGTAGGTAATCAGCCCATCGGCTTCCCTTGCATGCGTTTCCCTAGTATTCGCCTTATCCCCCATAATGCCTCCCCTCGCCATTTCCGCTAAATTGACTTAGAACAAAGACACTGACGGGATTAACGCTAAGATCGGACACTGGAGATCGTGCCCATCGTCGCGATCTCGCAGACCACCGCGGTAAGCCCTTTATAGTGCCAGACGACAAAATAAAGCTGCTCACACCAACCCAAGAGATCCGGGAACCGCCATTCATGATGAGTCCCACTATCTCCTCCAAAACACACAGCGAAGCACGCTATACCATACTCACAGCGCCCAAGGACCCGGACCCCGGCGCGCCGCGCCGCTATCCGTGGGCTTGGCAAAAATATCTCGACGCCTGCGCCAATCATTGGATGCCGCAAGAGATCAATATGGAACGAGATATTGCCCTTTGGAAACGCCACGACGGCCTTTCTGAAGATGAGCGACGGATTGTCAAACGTAACCTTGGATTCTTTACCACCGCAGACTCCTTGGCTGCGAACAATATCGTGCTCGGAACCTACCGCCAGATCCGGGCCCCGGAGTGTCGGCAGTATCTTGTGCGCCAAGCCTTTGAAGAGGCCATCCATACGCACTCCTACCAGTATATCGTAGAATCTTTGGGTCTCGATGAAGGCGAAATCTTTAACGCCTATCGCGAAATCCCTTCGATACGGGATAAAGACGTGTTTCTTTTGCCTTACATTGAGGTCCTGGCCGCACCGCGTTTTTGCACTGGGACACCGGAGGCGGACACTGCCCTTCTCCGATCGCTGATCGTATTCGCGGCCATCATGGAGGGCCTCTTTTTCTATGTGGGCTTCGCCCAAATATTGGCTCTGGGCCGTCAAAACAAAATGGTCGGGGCCTCCGAGCAGTACCAGTACATACTACGCGATGAATCCATGCACTGTAACTTTGGCATTGACCTTATAAACCAGATCAAGATCGAGAACCCGCATCTGTGGACACCGGACTTTCAAAGGGAGATCTCGGGTCTCATCCATACAGCTGTGGGCCTTGAATGCGACTATGCCTCCGACACAATGCCACGCGGGGTACTTGGCCTCAACGCAAATCAAATGCACCACTATGTCACCTACATCGCCAATAGACGATGCCAGCAACTCGGGTTGCCGGAAGTCAAGACGGGTGTTGCGAACCCCTTTCCCTGGATGAGCGAAATGCTCGATCTCAAAAAGGAAAAGAATTTTTTTGAGACCCGAGTGACGGAATACCAAACGGGTGGCGCTCTACGGTGGGATTAGATTAAGCCGCCGTCGATTCTCATTAGTCATTACGCTGGTCTCACTAATGATGAAACTCGCCTCACTAGTCGTTACACTGGGCCACCGGGAAACAAGGGGTGCGAGAATCGCCTACATGCGCCGCCTGCTAGCGGGCGTCGGGGCGCCCGAAGTTTGAAGCCCGTCTGCCGTGGCGCATCCCCATCCCGTCCCGGCCCTTTTCACAGAAGTGCTCTCTTATCATCCCTACATGTGTATCCGATCATCCCCGTACGGGATTTTGACAATAATCGTCCACGCTGTCCGAAGATACAAAGCGAAACCGCGCAAAACGTTTCGTAGACCGAACTGACCAGACAGGAGTTGCACACTCAAGAACTTCTGAGCCGCCAGATTGCCGGCCGCTATCGCTTGCTCGAACAGGGCCCGGGCCTTAGCAGGGTCTTTTTCGACCCCCAGACCACGCCAGAAAATATAGCCCAAATGGCAAACAGACGGCGGGTAACGCAACTCGGCACCCTGCTGAAAGAAAGCCAGGGCACGGGTCCGATCATCTTGTTTTTCGTAGAGCCATCCCAGGTTATGGATAGCTAGCACTTTGGCATCCCCCCAGGCACGATCCGCAACCCGCCGGTACCACATCTCGGCTTCAGACAAGCGCACCGGCGTCCCGGTACCGTTATGATACTGCTGGGCAAGCTGTGCCATAGCGCGCAAAGAACCCTGCTCTGCGAGGGCACGGGTCAGCGCGAAAGCCGTC
>JAJYPQ010000512.1 GCA_021795255.1 Pseudomonadota bacterium | reverse complement strand
TTTGTCGCTGGCTTGTCTTTTATGGTCCTTGGGGGCTGCAGCTTATTCCCATCACGAGCCCCCGAATTGCTGGTCGACCACGATTTTGGTCCCATCCAGACACGGATATCGGACAAGCCTGAGACGCCGATACTAGTTCACGTGAAGAGCCTCTCTTGGCTCGCAGGAACGAGTATCCACTACCGGCTTTTGTACCGAGATCCCACGGCCGTCTACGCCTATGCGGACAATCGTTGGATCGCGCCGCCGGCCGCGCTTCTCAAGGCACGGCTGCGGGCGCGTCTGGGAGCGGGGATCACCATGACTGCCGGTCCAGCGCCTCAGGTTGAGCGGCTGGTCTTGGTTCTATCGCGGTTCGATCAAAACTTCTCAGCGCCTAATAAGGCCTTTGTGCGGTTGGCGATCCAAGGCCAGCTCTATGATGTGACGACAGGCCAACTTCTCGCTACTAAGACCGTCGATCTTCGGCAACCCTGCGCACCCAGCGTGACAGGCGCAGTCGAGGGTCTCAGCGCGCTAGCGAAGCGCGCCGGGCACATTTTTGTGCGGCTCGCGCGCCATACACCGCCTAAACCTCAAGGTTGAGCTCCTTCAACTTACGCGTCAGGGTATTGCGTCCAAGCCCCAGGCGCTTTGCAGCATCCTGCTTGCGGCCGCCGGTGTGGCGCAAGGCGGCCTCGATCAAGGCCCGCTCGAACTCCAGACTGAGGCCGGTATAAATCGCATTCTCGCCGAGCGCTAAGCGCTGTTCGACTACGCTTCTCAACCCAGACAGCCAGTCGCCACCCGCCTGCGCCGGACCCACCTCCTTCAATTCCGGGGCCAGATCCGCAACGCGAATCGTGCGCCCCGGGGCCATCACTGTAAGCCAGCGGCAGGTATTTTCGAGCTGCCGCACATTCCCGGGCCAGGGCAATTTGCAGAGATATTGTTCGGCCTCGGGCGCCAGTCTTTTGGACTCGACCTTTAGTTCGACTGCGGCCGTCGCTAAAAAATGACGCGCAAGCATCGGGATATCTTGGCGACGATCTCGCAGTGGTGGGACCTGGATACGAATCACGTTCAATCGATGAAAGAGATCTTCCCGAAAGAGCCCATCGGCGACTCGTTGCTCGAGGTTCTGGTGGGTGGCGGCGATCACGCGCACGTTGGTGGCGATTTTTTCGCAGCCGCCTACACGATAAAACTGGCCATCGGACAACACCCGTAGCAGGCGCGTCTGCAGCTCGGACGGCATATCGCCGATTTCGTCGAGAAACAGTGTGCCGCCATCAGCCTGCTCGAAGCGTCCGCGGCGCTGAGTCAAAGCCCCAGTAAATGCGCCGCGTTCATGCCCAAATAATTCGGACTCCAGGAGCCCCGCGGGAATGGCTGCGATATTGAGGGCGATAAACGCGTTGCGGGCACGAGGACTGTGATTATGGAGGGCTCGCGCCACCAGCTCTTTACCGGTCCCCGATTCGCCGTTGATCAGCACCGTGATATGGGAGCCGGCAAGACGCCCTATAGCCCGAAAGACCTCTTGCATAGCCGGGGCCGCCCCCAATATTTCTGGCGCCTTCTCGATGCCTTCGGTGTCCGAGGTCTGCCCCTGGCGTCTATGCTCAATAGCATAGCGCGCCAAGCCCACGGCATGGTCGACATCAAATGGCTTCGGCAAATACTCGAAAGCGCCCCCTTGATAAGCCGCAACGGCGCTATCGAGATCAGAGTGTGCAGTCATGACGATGACCGGAAGCGAGGGAATGCTATGAGCGATGTTTTCGAGAAGCTTAAGCCCTGAGAGACCACTCATACGGATATCCGTGATCACGACATCAGGCGCCTCCGCGCGCAGCTCGTCTAAAACCGCGTTCGCGTTCGCAAAACATCGAGGTACCATGCCGGCCTGCTGAAAGGCCTTTTCCAGCACCCACCGGATCGACTCATCATCATCGACTATCCAAACGCTATCCTGTCGCGTCATGTCCATGCCTCAACGGAAGAAGTAAGGTAAAAACCGTACGCCCTGGGCGGCTTGCATACTCAATAAGCCCCCCATGGCGGCGCGCGATGTCCTGGGCAATAGACAGCCCAAGACCGGTCCCTTCGGCGCGGCTTGTTACCATCGGATAAAAGAGGGTCTCCCGTAGCTTGGCGGCCACTCCCGGCCCGTCATCCTCGACCTCGGCGCGCAACACCAAGCGATGACGGCGCTGGCCTATGGTCAATTGCCGTTCAATACGGGAACGCAGACATACCCGCGTACTCGGAGCCTGAACGGAATTGCGCACGAGATTCAAGACCGCCTGCAAAAGTTGATCCGGGTCGCCCTCGAACTCGGGCAAACTCGGGTCATAATCCCGTTGAAACACAACGCCCCCGCCGACCTCGGCTTGGATTAGCGAACGGACGTGTTCGAAGACCTGGTGGATATTGACCTGCGTCTGCAGATAAGGCCGATTCGGACTCGTGAGGCGATCAACCAGGCCCTGCAAGCGATCGGCTTCGCGGATAATGATGCGCGTGTACTCGCGCTCGCTCTCGGACAGCTTGCGTTCCAACAACTGGGCCGCGCCCCGAAGTCCCCCCAGGGGGTTTTTGATCTCGTGGGCCAGGCCCCGAACCACAGCCCTCTGAGCGTCATGGCGGTCCACGATGTCTTCTTCCTGCACCAAGCGGCGTAATCGATCGACCTGATTCAGTTCGAGCAGGAGCGCTGGGTTTCCGACATCGGCCAGGCCCCCCGGAAAAACCGCGGTCGCAGTCATATCGACAATCACCTCTCGTCCTGAAAAGGGGAGAGGTAAACCGCGGCGGGTGAAGGAATGGGCGGCGCGCAAGGTCTCGGCAAACAAGGGGGCGAGTGTCGCCGTCTGTGGCCATATCCTCGGCAAACGCCGACCCAGCATCTGCTTTTCGCTCAATTCAAGCAGCACTTCCCCGGCCGGATTCACGGCGACCACCCGCAGCGCCGCGTCCGTAAGCAAAACGGCGGTGCTGAGGTTCTCAACAATACATTCGGCGTAATTCACCACGTCGTCACCTAGGCAAGATCCGGGCCAACGCCCCAAAGCGGCCCCAGACGCCCATCGTAACATCCCTGGCTGTGACATGCCGGGGCACGTGCACCACAAAGGAGCATGAAGGGGATCGGGATTCAGCGAAACCAGCCCTTGCAGTAAATGACAATCAATCTTATTATTGTTACTAATAATAAGGGGAAGGTTTTCGATGTCTCGTTCTCGCCGCTTCTCTGACAGATGGGCCGGCCCCGCAGCCGCAGCCCTCGCTGTTATTGGTCCAGGCCTTGTCGTCATGTTGGCCGATACGGATGCCGGAAGCGTGATCACCGCCGCTCAGAGCGGGGCCCAATGGGGTTACAAGCTCTTGCTGCTCCAGGTCGTTTTGATTCCCATTCTCTATATCGTACAAGAGTTGACGGTGCGACTTGGTGTGGTGACCGGTGAAGGCCATGGCCAGCTGATCGCCAAACGCTTCGGTTA
>JAJYPQ010000511.1 GCA_021795255.1 Pseudomonadota bacterium | reverse complement strand
TGGGTACGGGCGTGCTCGCCCATTTCAATGCCGATGTAGCGCCGCCTCATCTTATGCGCCACGGCACTGGTTGTGCCGGAGCCTAGAAAGGAATCGAGGACAAGATCACCGGGATTGCTGCCGATTTGCAGAACGCGTCCTATAAGCTGCTCAGGTTTCGGTGTTCCGAAAACATCGGCGCCGAACAATTGCACGATCTCCTTTTTCGCGTCTTGTGTGTGCCCGACGTCCCCATAAGACCAGAATGTCTGCGGAACAACTCCTTGTTTGACTTCGGTAAGGAAGCGCTTTATCGCGGGTACATTATTGCCATCTTTCCCCCACCAGATGCGGCCGTCGCAATCAAGTTCTTTGAACTTTGCTTCGGATACTCGCCAATACGTTCCGCTTGGTGGTCCAGCGATCAGTCTCCCGCTCGGACATGTGATCGAGTAAACACCCAAGCTATAAAAGTTGCGGGCCGATAGGTCGCTCGGCTTCCAGTTGCCTCGCGGATCAGAATCAGGATTACGGTACGCCTTGTCCTGTTTTTCCGTTCTAGGCATCGGGTTCGGTATCCATCGCGCCGCGTTTCTTCCATACACAATAATGTAGTCGTGGTCTTCAGAGAAATGCTTTGCCGTTGACTTGGGCGAGTAATTTTTGCGCCAGATTACCGAGGCAATAAAATTGCCTCGGCCAAAAACTTCATCCAGCAAGACCTTCAGATAATGCGCTTCCCGGTCATCGATCGACACCCAGATCGTGCCATTCTCAGCCAACAATTCGCGTAGTAGCACGAGACGCGGGTACATCATCGACAGCCACTGACTGTGCTCGAGCTTATCATCGTAGTGCTCGAACGCGCTCTGGGTGTTGTAGGGCGGATCGATGTATATGCACTTCACTTGTCCCGCATAGAACGGCACCAAGGCCTTCAGGGCCAGCAGGTTGTCGCCCTGGATCAGCAAGTTCGCGTCAGCGGAGTCACCGTGCACGGATTCCAGTTTGAGGAGATGGTAGGGCACATCGTGCACGACCTTCTTGGCGTGGTTTTTGTTGACCCAATTCAGGAATGGCATCGCTTCTGGTTATGGTGGGCGCAATTGCCCTGGCGTGCAGTGTATCGGGAAATGGTGGAGTTGGGAAAGACAGCATAACCAATGCCGCTTACGCCGAGGCAAGAGAGGCCACAATATCCCCAATCGAGCGATACAAACGGAAGGGATCATCCTTTGACGAGAGAAACCCGCGGCGGCGCCAAAAAGTCGCGGCCTCTTCATCGATCGCGTGGGCCATCAGGGCGCGTCCGCCGACCAGATCGGCGGCGGCGACACAGCGCATGAGCGCATGCTTGACAAGCCCGGTACCGATGCCTGTACCGGCCCAATGGAGATCGGTCGCAAGTTGCCCCAGCAACAGACACGGTACGGGGTCGGGTGGCTGTCCTGTCCGAATCGATCGGGGCAGTGTGTTGGGGGCTACGGCGGTCGGTGCCAAGCCATAATAGCCGACGACGCGACCGCTCTCATGCACCACGACAACCGCGGTAAAGCCCTTCTGCTGATTCGATAACGCCCGGCTCTTCAACCAGTGGTCCAGCGCCGGCTTGCCGCAAGAAAACAGCGACACATCATGCTCCGCCGTCAGCGGTTCCGGCACAGACAAGACCAAGGTTCAGTCCTTGCCCTTCCGCTTGCTCGTTTCCCAAGGTGCCGGCCGGCGCGCCAGTTCCACCATCTCCGGCACGGGCTTCGGCGGTTCGGCAAGAACTTGAAGAAAAGTGTCGAACCCTTCAGGGCTCATGCGGATCAGGAGGGCCTCCATCAGCACATCCTCCGCTGCTCGCACAGCCGCCTCGCGGACGAAATCCGTGCGTGAGCGTCCACGGAGACCGGCGGCGCGGTCGATGATGGCGATATCCGCTTCCGGTAGCCGCATCGATAGCGGATGTTCCTTGCGTTGTGAGGGGTGAGACATAAGCAGGCCTCCTGAACGACAACCAACATAGCATCGCGTAGCGCAGATTGCAATACATTGCCACCTGAGAGCGCTGTGACCAATATCGCGGAAACGAGCGGCCCACAAACTCGGACAGAGATCCGGCTGTATTCGCCGCCTGATCGGATATTTCCTGCGGTACAGTCGCTGAAAACAGGCCTGTCCTGTGGGAGATCTCGTGATGCGTCGGCGTACTCATATCGGTCTGATCATGGCCCTGATCGGGGCGTTTGCGGCCCCCGCCGGGGCCCGTCTCTTGTCGGGCGCGGGCGGCGCCACCCTAGTGGTGGTGGAAAACGTCTCGTCGGCGACCGTGAATACCACGGCCAGCGTCACCACGCCGGTGAATGCAAACGGTTGGCGCAGCGGCTCCATCGCCAATCAAGCCAAGGCCGGCGGTGGCCTGGGGGTCATTCCCGGCGCCACATTGCCGGCCCAGGCCAGCTCGTCCGCCGCCGCCTCCGCGCTGTCCTCGTATCTCCAGCCCTTGCTGGGGAGCGAGGCCACAGCCCTCCAAACCGCTATGAAGGGCACGACCGACGAAGGGGCGTTGTACACCTACACGGAAAGCATCCCGCTGACGAGTGGCAGCAACGCGCAGGTCGCGGGCCTTATGTGGGTGCCCAAGACCGGCGCTTACGACTGGCTGGGCGTCAACGCCACCGGCGGGACCTTCACGCTCCTGTATGGATCTTATGAGCAATCCCAGGCCGCCTCCGGTTTGCCCGTCACCTGGACCATGCCCAACGCTGGGGATTTCATCTGGGAACTCATGCAGGTGAGTCAGGCTGGCGGAAAGACCCTGATGACGCCCATCCCGTTCAACGGGTCCATCATGCATACGGTGGCCACCGGCGGGGCTTACGATGCGCCACGGCTCGCCGGGAGCGTCATCGACAATTGCACAGCCCAGGCGGGGAATCCGCTCCTGTGCAACCAGCCCAACCCGTTCAAGACCTATCCAGCACAAGTGAACGGGCAGACGGTCAGCTACGACCCCAACGTCGGGTACAACCTGCTGGTGAGCCAGGAAGTCACGCCGCTGATGAACAGCACAGGCGCGAGCGCGGCGTTGATCGATTACGGCCGCACCGTGCAGCCGGCGTATACGCAATCGGCCAACGGCACCCAGACGGCGGTGACGGCGGTGTCGGTCAGCAGCCGGACCTTTACCGGCGGTGGCTGTGGCGGGCCTACCACGCTCGCCAATAGTGGCAGCATCGGATACCTGCTCAACCAGGTGAACAGCCAGTATTACGTGAGCGCAAGCGGCACCAGCAGCTTGCTCGGGAATACGACGACCAACCTTGTTTCGCCGACGCAATCGTTCAGCCAAAGCGCGAACCTGCCCGCGGGCGCGCAGTACGGCCAGTATGTCAGTGATATCGTGAATCCTTACGGCGGAGGGCAGGTCTACAGCTGGCAAAACGACACGGTGAACGGGTTGCCGGCCGCGGACTATGTGTATGTGGCGCCGCTCGCGCAGTCTGATAGCACGTCGGGCGCTCAGGTCAGCCGCAC
>JAJYPQ010000510.1 GCA_021795255.1 Pseudomonadota bacterium | reverse complement strand
CCCGGCGCAGATCGCCGTCCGTAAAGATGCCGCACAGTCGTTGGTCGGCATCGACGACCGCCGTCATGCCGAGCCCCTTGCCGGTCATCTCGACTAGGGCGTCGGGTAAGGGTGCGTCCACGGGAACGATGGGAATGCGGTTGCCTTTATGCATAATGTCCGAGACGTAGATGAGCAGCCGGCGCCCGAGCCTACCGCCGGGATGGGAGCGGGCGAAATCCTCGGGGGTAAATCCGCGCGACTCGTAGAGCGCAATAGCCAGCGCATCGCCCATCGCGAGCGCCGCGGTTGTGCTCGCTGTGGGCGCTAGGTCTAGCGGACAGGCCTCCTTTTCGACCGCCACGCCCAGGTGGACATCGGCTTCCCGGGCTAGGCTCGATCCTGGGGCGCCGGTCAAGGCCAAGAGTCGCACCCCCATTCTCTTGATGATAGGGAGGATGGTGAGGATTTCCGCCGTCTCGCCCGAATGCGATATCGCCAGCACGACATCGTCTGGGGTAATCATGCCGAGATCCCCGTGGCTCGCTTCGCCTGGGTGGACAAAGAACGCCGGGGTACCGGTGCTCGCGAGGGTCGCTGCGATCTTCCCGCCGATATGTCCGGATTTTCCCATACCCACGACGACGATGCGCCCGCGACAATCCCATAGCAGGCGACACGCGTCGGCAAAGGAGCTGTCCAGCCCGCCTACGAGCGCCGAGAGGGCGTCCGCCTCAAGTTGCAGGACCCGACGCCCCAGGGCGATCAAAGAGTTTTGGTTCGGGGTGGGGCGTATAGGGCTATGGGCGGTCATGGCCTAGAGTATAGCGAAAAAGGCGGGCCTTATCTCGCGCGGCCTGAACGGGTGCTGAGCCCCGAAGCGGCGCGGAGGGGGCTTCGGGGGCCTCTCGCCGGTCTTTAGGACGGTATGGGTGCGGCGAGCGTACGCCGCCCCTTCGGTGGCGGCCCGGGTCTGTCCTTTGGCCTAGGGTCGGTGGCAGAATCGCGCATCTTTGGTGGAGGCGAGATGGAAGAGTTTCTTGTTACCTTGCGTCGTCATGCGAGTCCGCCCGGCGTCAAACCCGATGCCGGCCTAGACGATGCCCTTACGCGTCTGAGCGGCGTCCTAGACCGGCTCGCCGGGGCCTTGGCGGTGGAGTATGTCGGTCCTTACGTAGGGCTCGGGTCCGGTCGCGAGGCATTTTGCTTGGCCGTGCGGGCCCATACCGAAGCGCCGGGCGTCCAGGTCTGGGGCGCGCGGGTATGCAGCGCTAAGCCGCATGCGGGTCTGCGCGCGCACTGGGAGCTTGCCCGGGTTGCACGCCTGCGAAAGCCAGTTGTGGCGCAGGCCTTGCCGGCCTTTTTGGCCGGTTACTATCAGGCCGTGGTTTTGGCCGGTAAGGCGGATACCCGCCCGGCGCGCCGCCTTCTCGAATTGAGCAAAGCCCTGAGCGCGGTGCCTTGATGGCAGAGAGTGCGATCGAGGTGATAGGCCTTGGTAAGACCTATGGGCCGGTCGTGGCGGTCGAATCCCTCACGTTTAAGCTTGCGAGCGGGCGGGTGCTCGGGCTTTTGGGAGGCAATGGCGCTGGAAAGACGACCACGCTTGCCATGTTGATGGGCCTGCTGTTGCCGACCGCGGGTTCGATTCGGGTCTTGGGTGAGGATCTTTTGCGTCATCGCTACCGGGTCTTGGAGCGCATCAACTTCTCGTCGCCCTACGTCGATCTACCACATCGCCTGACGGTGTACGAGAATCTGCGCGTTTACGGTGGGCTTTATGGCGTCAGGGGCATCAAGGCGCGAATCCAAAGGTTGGCGCGCGATTTGGATCTCGAGGGTCTTCTTACGCGACCGTACGGCCGGCTTTCGGCCGGACAACGCACGCGGGCCTCGCTTGCCAAGGCGCTCATCAATAGCCCCCAGCTGCTATTGTTAGACGAGCCCACGGCGTCTCTCGATCCCGATACTGCGGATCGCTTACGGACGTACCTTCGCGATTATCAGAAGGCCAGCGGGGCGGCCGTGGTGCTCGCCTCACACAATATGCTGGAGGTCGAGCGCCTATGCGACGATGTCATCATGTTGCGCCAGGGCCTGCTCTTCGATCGCGGTGCCCCGACGCAGCTCATCACGAAGTATGGACGCGAAACCCTCGAGGAGGTGTTCTTGGATATGGCGCGCGGCCGGTCGCAATTATGAATAGGTCGCCTTTTGGTAGCATAAGGCGCGTAGGGGCCATGATCGAGCGTTACGTCTACCTACTCAAGGGTTCATGGCCGCGCCTCGTCGAGCTGGCCTACTGGCCTACGATGCAGATCGTCTTGTGGGGCTTCCTGAGCGAATACTTGGTTCACCACAGCAGTTACCTGGCGCGGGCCTCGGGGGTATTGTTGGCGGCGGTGTTGTTGTGGGACGTGATGTTTCGGGGCCAGCTCGGCGTGTCGGTCGTGTTTTTCGAGGAGCTTTATTCGCGGAACTTGGGACACCTCTTCGCGAGCCCCTTGCGCGCTTATGAGCTTGCTTCGGCGCTGTTTGTCATAAGCCTCCTGCGTACGTTGATCGGCAGCGGGATGGCGGCCGTGTTCGCGTTCTGGTTTTACCACTTTCCCATTTGGCGCATGGGGTTTGTGCTGGTCGCGTTCTTCATGAATCTTTTGGTCATGGGCTGGGCGATCGGCCTGGTCGTGGCCGGGCTCGTCCTGCGCTATGGCCTAGGGGCCGAAAATCTGGCGTGGGCGGCCGTTTTTGCCTTGGCCCCCGTGAGCGGTATCTACTACCCGATATCGGTCTTGCCGCACTGGCTGCAGATTGTGGCCCAGGCCTTGCCCGCCGCTTATGTCTTTTCGGCCATGCGCGCGCTCTTTTTTCATCATGTCATCATCATGCGGCCGCTGTGGGAAGCCGGGGCCTTGAATGTGGTGTATTTGGCTTTGGGCTTGGGTCTTTTTCTGCGCACCTTCCATAACGCGCGCCTCCACGGGCGGCTTTTGAATCTGGGCGAGTGACGCTGGCACGGCTCTGTGTTGAGTACCCAGGAGCCGCATTAGAGATGGCTTAGGATGTCGTGGATCCGCGGGAAGCGCGGACGCCAGGCCAGAACCTCGCGCGCCCGGGTGCAATCGAGGACGAGGGCCTGATCGAGCCCCGCGCTCCAGGCCGGGTCGGGGCCGATTCCGAGGTGCCGGAAGGCGAGGCGGGCGCAGGCTCGTGCCAGGATCGGGTTCACTCCGACCGGGACTCGATGCCGTAGCCTTTGTATCCCCTCAAAGGACAGGCTGTCTAAGCTCGCCAGATTGACCGCCCCCGTCGCCCCGCAAAAGAGCCCCGTGTGAATCGCTGCGACCACATCCAACTCATGTACCAGTTGTAGCAAAGGGGCTGGTTTTGGGAGTATCGGGTAAAACGGCAGGCGCAAGAGCCCGCGAAGAAAGGGTTGGGCGTGAGGGCCCAGGATGATATGCGGGCGTAGGCGCAGGCATGTAAGCCCGCGAGCCTCGGCCGCCATGAGTCGTTCCTCGACCTCG
>JAJYPQ010000509.1 GCA_021795255.1 Pseudomonadota bacterium | reverse complement strand
GGCCGCCTTCGCCGCGTACCGCCTCGGAGATCAGAAACGACTTCGCTTGCGGGTGGTAGAGGCAGGTCGGATGAAACTGTACGAACTCGAGATTGGCCACCCGGCAGCCGGCGCGCCAGGCCATGGCGATGCCATCACCGGTTGAGGTGTCGGGATTGCTACTGTAGAGATAGGCCTTGGAGGCGCCGCCGGTCGCAAGCGCCGTTAGGCGGGCAGGGTAGGGGACGACATGCCCCATGGCCTTGCTGTAGACGTAGAGGCCGAGGCAGCGGTTAGGTCCGGTGCGCCCGAGTTTATGGGCCGTAACCAGGTCGACTGCGATGTGGTCCTCCAGGATCTCGATGCGGGGATGGGCGCGGGCCAAGGCCGCGAGCGTGGTCTCCACCGCCCGCCCGGTGGCATCGGCGGCGTGGATCACCCGTCTATGGCTATGTCCGCCCTCGCGTGTCAGGTGGTAGTGGCCGTTTTCGGCCGTAAAGGGCACGCCCCGTTCGACGAGCCAGTGGATGGCGCTTGGGGCCTGCTCTACCACAAACCGGACCGCGTCCTCATGACATAAGCCGGCGCCGGCCGCCAGGGTGTCGTGGATATGCGCGGCAAAGGAATCGTCCCCCTCGAGCACGGCGGCAATCCCCCCCTGGGCGTAGAAGCTCGAGCCGTGCGTCAAGGGGCCCTTGGCAAAGAGCGCGACGCGCCCCTGTTCGGCCAGCCGTAATGCCAGGGTAAGACCCGCAAGGCCGGCACCGACGATCGCGAAATCGACGACAGGCGGGCGAGAAGAATGGGGTTTTGTCATAGCGTGGGGCGCGGCCGCGTGATTTGCGCTATCATAGTGGCTTTGTTCCCGATTGCAAAACCATTGCTCATGCCCGCCTATGCCAACAACCGATAATCCGCCGCATTTTTTGCGCGGGAGCGAACCTTTTCCCATTGCCGTGGTCACTTACAGGTGGTAGGAGATCCTGTGGGCGGTGGCGACCAGAACCTAGACCAGGATCTCGTGGCGCGCGTCAAGCGCGGCGATCGCGGCGCCTTCGATCTCTTGGTGCTGAAGTACCAGCATAAGATTGCGAAGCTCGTGACCCGTTATGTCTATGATCGCGCCGAGGTAGAGGATGTCACGCAGGAGGTCTTTATAAAAGCCTATCGCGCCTTGGCGGGGTTTCGCGGCGAGAGCGCCTTTTATACATGGCTTTATCGCATTGCCATCAACACCGCCAAGAATCACTTGGTTTTTCAGGGACGGCGCTTACCATCCACGGATCTGGAGGCCGAGGAGGTCGAGTTGACCGACGAAGGCGCGGCCCTGCGCGAGATCTCGACGCCGGAACATAGCGTCCTCACAGACGAAATTGCCCGGACTGTCACCCGGGCGCTGAACGCCCTGCCGGAGGATCTGCGCATCGCTATTACGTTAAGGGAGATAGAGGGGTTAAGCTACGAGGAGATTGCAGCGATCATGGAGTGCCCCATTGGCACCGTGCGGTCCCGGATATTTAGGGCCCGCGAGGCGATCGACAAAGAACTGAAGCCGTTGCTAGAGCTATAGGCCTTCGTGGGTGGAGAGCGTGTATGAAAGAAACACTATCGGCGTTAGTGGATGCGGAACTGAAGGCGAATGAGCGCGAAAAGGTGCTCGACGCGGTCTTGCAGGACGTCGAGATGCAGGCGGCGTGGGGCCGCTATCATGTCACCCGAGCGGTGTTGCGTAAGGAATGGGAAGAGGGTCTCGGCACCCGCTTGAGCGCCCGGATCGCGGCGGCCATTGCCGAGGAGCCGAGTGTCGGCCCGCTCCCCGCTGCGCGGTTTTTCAGGATAAAGGGCCGCCCCGGGACGCGCCAGACCTTGGGTTTTGCCTTGGCGGCGTCGTTGACGGCGGTCGTGGCTCTATTCGGTCTGCGTATGGTGGCGACAGGAGAACCGGCCACGGTCACGCCGCTGAAGACTGCCTTGACGGCGCCTCTTACCCTACCGCACCGCTATATCGAAAGGGCCCACTGGCAAGGTCCACGCTGGCGCGATCGACTCAATGCCTTCTTACTCGAGCATGCCGCGGTGGCGCCGCTTGCCGGTATGAACGGGCTTTCTTACGTCCATCTTGCGGCCTATAACGGCCCCAGCCGGGGGGCGCGGAACAAACCATGATGAGGCGGCCGCTTCTTACGGCGACCCTTGTTCTGGTAAGCGGTGCGGCATGCGCGGCCACGGCCCGCGGATGGCTGGAACGCATGGAGCGGGCTGCGCACACCCTGAACTATACGGGGACCTTCGTCTACCGGCACGGGGCCACGCTTGCGACCATGCGCATAGTCCATCGGGTCGCCGATGGACGGGTTACCGAGCGGTTGACGGCGCTCGATGGCCACCGGCAGGTGATTATACGCGGCCAAGGGCGGGTCGCCTGCTATTTGCCCCATGAGCATGTGGTATATATCGAGCGGCGGGTCATGGTCTTAAAAACGTTTCCGGCGCTGGTTCCGACGCACCTGCGCCCGCTTCGGCGTTTTTACGCGATTAACCTAGGCGGTCTCACCCGCATCGCCGGTTTTAGCGCGCGGGCCGTGGTCATAAAACCGCGCGACGCCTACCGTTACGGCTATCGTCTCTGGGCGGCACGTAAGACCGGTCTTTTACTGAAGGCCTCGGTGATCAACGAGAGCGGCCGCACCATAGAGCAGTTTCTGTTTACTCGCTTGCAGGTAAAGCCCTCCATCCCAGCCTCGGCCGTTGGACCGATTGGCATCGGTCGCGTTAAAACCTATAAGGAGGAGCGAGGCGAACTGTTCCCTGATCCGAAGCCGAGCTGGACTGTGCAAGACAAGCCCGCAGGTTTTCGTTTGGCCATGCATCTTATGCGGCGCATAGCGGGCCATAAGGACGTAGTCCAGCATCTTGTGTATTCCGACGGTTTGGCCGGCGTGTCGGTATTCATTGGCCGGCGGCCGGTGACGCACGGGACTCGGGCCCAACTTTTTCGGCTCGGGGCCTTACATGTATTTCGTTCGGTTGTCGATCACAGGATGGTCACGGTGCTAGGCGATGTGCCGACCTTGACCGTAGAGACCATGGCGCTCTCGGCGCGCCCCTTGCCGGCGCGGCCGGCGGCTCGCTTGCCCTAAATAAAGACGAACGGGATTTCCCCCAAAGGACGATGTATGAGCGCGCAAAGGATTCTGCTTACGGCCTGGCTTGTGATGGTGTCGGTCGTAGCCTACGCAGACGGCCCCCGATTTCCGGACTTTGCCCGCATCGTAAGCGCGAATCGACGCGCAGTCGTCAATATCAGCAGTACTGAAGTCATAAAGAGGGTGACGCCAAACCTCGGGGCCCCGAGCGTTCCCGGTAGCCCGCTAAATAGGTTTTTCCGCAAACTCCCCAGGCAAGGCGGGAATACCCCTCAAAGGCTCGTCAGTAAGTCGCTGGGCTCTGGCTTCGTCATCGCCTCCGACGGCTATATCCTGACCTGTGCGCACGTGATCAACCACGCCAAACGCGTCATCGTGAAGCTGACCAACCATC
>JAJYPQ010000508.1 GCA_021795255.1 Pseudomonadota bacterium | reverse complement strand
GCTCATGTAAAAGCCCTAGGCGTCGCCAAAATCAGCGTCAGCACCAATGGCTACCTCTTGGAAAGACTGGCGCGTCCGCTCGCGACAGCCGGCCTAAAGCGGCTCAATATGAGCCTAGATAGCCTCCACAAAGACCGTTTTGCGCGCATTACCCGGGGCGGCGATCTGGACCGCGTCTTGCGAGGTCTCTTTATCGCGCGCGAGCTCATTCCCCATATCAAGCTCAACGTGGTCTTATTGCGGAACGAAAACCTCGCCGAGACCCCCAGTTTGCTGGAGTTTGCGATACGCGAAGGCTTTGACATCCAATTCATCGAGACCATGCCCCTGGGTCTTGCCGGTGCCGCCAGCCGCTCGGAAAGCTATGTGAGCGTAGCCGAAGCCAAAGAGCTCATGGAGCGCTCCCACACGCTCATTCCGAGTGCCAGGGCCCAAGACGAGGGGCCGGCGCGGCGCTTTGAAGTGGCAGGTCAACGCACCAAGGTTGGCTTTATCAGCCCCATCAGTGAAAACTTTTGCGCGACCTGTAACCGTCTGCGGCTCACCGCCACGGGCCGCCTTGTGTATTGCCTTGGCCAAAACGACGGCGTGGATCTCCTGGGTCCTTTGCGTGACGGCCTTTCAGGGCACGACTTGATGCATCTGATTCGCGAAAAGGTCTGGCATGAAAAACCCGAACGCCATACCTTCAATGACGACCCTGCGCGGGCCGCACCGGTCTATATGATGAGGCTCGGGGGCTAACCATGGTCACCGTGCGCTGCTTTGCCGCCATGCGCGAGGCCATAGGGCGCGATACGATAGAGATCGCCGTCCCCGAAGGCGGCCGCACGGCCGCCGACATCCTGGCTCTCGTGACGATAGGTTGCAAAAAAGACCTCCCCAAACCCCTCTTGGTCGCCATCAACCGAGAGCACGCAGCACTCAGTAGCGTGATTCGCGATGGGGATGAAATCGCGTTTTTCCCGCCGGTGAGCGGCGGTTAATGATCATCCGCTTGCAAACCGAGGACTTTGATCCCGAACGGGAAGCACAGGCATTGAAGGTGCAGGGCGCGGGTGCCCGGGTGAGCTTCGTAGGCACCGTACGCGACATGTCCGGAAGCGAAGCCGTCAAGGCACTGGACATCGAGCATTACCCCGAAATGACCCAAGCCGAGATCGAGCGCATCGCAGTAGAAGCCCAAACCCGCCACCACCTTCTCGATGTGCTCGTCATTCACCGTTACGGTCACATCCCTTGCGATCAGCGCATCGTGCTTGTCACGGTGTGGGCGGCACATCGCGGAGAGGCGTTCGCCGGCTGCCAGGAGATCATAGACATCCTAAAGACACGAGCCCCCTTCTGGAAAAAGGAGTTGACTCCCACGGGCGGCCACTGGGTACCCGGGCATCGCGCCTAGACTTAGCGGGACGACGTGCGCAGGGTCTGGACCTTTTCCTCGAGCTTGAGCCACTCTTCTTCATCTTGCGCGTGACGCGCAACAATGAGATCGCGTTCAGCGTTCAGCGCGCGCAGCACCTCCCCGCCCTTCTGATAGGACAGGGGGTCAGAAAGCAGGGCATCGATCTCCGAAAGCCTGGCCTCCTGGCTCGCTATGCGCGTCTCAAGGGCCGCTTGTTGTCTTAAATAGCTTGTCGCGGACACGACTCGAGGCTTTGTCGGGGCCTTGGGCTTCCTAGCAAGCGGCACGATCCTTCGCCCCGCCATCTCCCGCTGGTAGTCGTCCAGATCCCCCGCAAATTCGCTCGCCCGACCGTCTGCTACGAGCCAAAGGGCATCGGCGCAGGCTCGGATCAAATGCCGATCGTGCGACACAAGCACCAAGGCCCCGGTGTACTCCTGAAGGGCATAGGCCAAGGCCTCGCGCATCTCCAAATCCAGATGATTGGTCGGCTCATCCAACAGCAAAACATGGGGTCGTAGCCAGGAAAGGCCGGCCAACACAAGACGGCTCTTTTCTCCGCCCGAAAAGCCGGCGATCGGCCGATCCATGAGGTTTGCCCCAAAACCGAATCGGCCGAGATGGTCGCGTAGAGCCTGCGGGGAGGCATCGGGATCAAGCGCTGCCAGGTATTGAAGCGGATGCCTATCGCCGGCCAGTTGCTCGAGCTGGTGCTGGGCAAAGTAACCAAGCGACACGCAAGGCCCCACGGTTCTTACGCCCTGGGTCGGCGCCAATTGGCCTAAGAGCACCTTCAGGAAGGTCGATTTGCCGGCGCCATTGGGGCCAATCACAGCCAGCCGATCGCCAGGACCCACGCTTAAGCGGACGCCAGTAAAGACTGCAGGGCGTTCAGGATACGCAAAACTCACGTCGTTAAGCGAAATCAAGGTGTCTGGGGCACGCTCGGGGCTTCGCAGCGGAACCGTATAGAGTGTCTCTCCCTGAACCTTGGCCACACGCTCCATGCGTTCTAGGGTTTTGAGCCGGCTCTGCGCTTGGCGCGCCTTGGTCGCCTTCGCGCGAAAGCGCGCCACAAAGCGCTCGAGTTCCGCTATGCGGGCCTGCTGGCGCACATAACTTGTCTGTTGCTGGACGACCTCGAGCCCCCTTCGCTCCACGAAGGCATCGTAGGACCCGGCGTAGAGGGTGATGGTCCGATCGTGAATATAGGCAATACGATCGACAACGGTGTTCAGGAAATCGCGATCGTGGGAAACCACCAGTAACGCGCCTAAAAACCGTGCCAGGTGTTGCTCAAGCCACGCGATTGCTTCCAGATCCAGGTGATTGGTGGGCTCGTCGAGCAATAAGAGATCGGCGCGGGCCATGAGGGCGCGAGCGAGATTTAGCCGCATACGCCAACCGCCGCTCAACACCCGGACGGGCTTTTCGAGATCGGCCTCGGTAAAACCAAGGCCTGCCAAAAGCTGACTGGCCCGCGCCGAGGCGGCGAAGCCCTCAATGGTCTCGTATCGGGCCTGCGCCTGGAAATAATCATCGTCATGGGGCTCGCGATTAAGACGCGCCTCCAGTCGGCGCAGCTCCTCGTCCCCGTCTAAGGTAAAAGACAGTACCGAGGAGTCGGTATCGGATACCTCCTGAGAGACAGCGACCACCCGTACACTCCCCGCGAGTTGGAGCGTGCCGATGTCGGGCTCAACCTCGCCTAGGATAAGTCGCATGAGGGTCGACTTGCCTGAGCCGTTGCGGCCTACAAGCCCGGCCCTATGGCCACGGAAGAGCTCGAAGTTGACTCCACAGAAAAGTTCTTCTGCACCCAGCCTAAAAGAGAGATCCCGCAACGTGAGCATGGGCGTATTCTAAGCTTTAGCGACAAAGCAGGCGACCCGATTGCGCGGACGCTTTGATATGCGAGGGGCTTACGGTATCATCTCACCCGGCACGGGGCGTAGCGCAGCCTGGTAGCGCACCTGAATGGGGTTCAGGTGGTCGGAGGTTCAAATCCTCTCGCCCCGACCAATAAATCAAGGACTTAAGGGACAGAGTTCTCATCAATATCCAGGGTTTGGTACACTGGTGGCACACGAACCAGATGCCATACGACCAGGAACCCGGAT
>JAJYPQ010000507.1 GCA_021795255.1 Pseudomonadota bacterium | reverse complement strand
TCATTCAGGCTGGGCTGGCACTTTACAACCCGGACCAGCCCGACCGGCCGGTCAATAGCCCGAACGCCGTCTACCAGATTGAGCCCGCGTGCCTAGATGCCCTTCGGGCCTTCGGGACTAAGGATTATCCGACCCACCTTGCCAACTTTCTGGCAATACGCGGGACGTTGGTTGCTCAACAGGCCATGCCCCGCTGGATGCGTATGGTGCCATTACGGGTGGCATCAGGCCAGGAGGTCCTGCTTTCACCCGGCAATCATAGCGCGCTCATCAAGGCCCTCTGTGAAGAATTTGGACCGCGCTTTGTACCGGGTGGGCAACTCGTGTATGCCGGCGATACGGGGAAGAAATGGGGATACTGTAACGAACTCTTACTAGCTTCCCTCGGTATCACCATGGGGGCGCATGGTAAAATGCCCGATGTCATGATTTACGACCCAGATCGGCGGTGGCTGATTCTGGCCGAGGCCGTGACCTCGCACGGACCCGTGGACGCCAAGCGTCATCAGGAGCTGAGTGAACTCTTTCACGATTGCGGGGCGGGTCTGGTGTTCGTGTCCGCCTTCCCCGATCGCCGTACGTTCAACAAATACCAGGAAGTGATTTCCTGGGAATCTGAGGTGTGGATCGCTGATCACCCCAGTCACCTCATCCATTTTAACGGTGTGCGGTTCTTGGGGCCATACCCGGCAGGATAAAAACACGACAATAGGCTGCATAGACAGGAGAAGATAATGAGCATTGAGGCGATGTGGACGGCACAGTTCCAATCCAATAAGGGGATATTCGGGGCGGGAATTGTCGTGCTGGAGACGGCGCGCGCTTTTGGTGGTGATAGCCAGTACTACTATGTTGGTGATTATCGTGTGGATGGCGATCAGATATCTGTTAGCCTCACAGTAATACATTATGCCAACGATATTGACTCAATCTTTGGGCCATTGCAGAAGTTTACGGTTGCCCTCAAAGGTGAGCTGAATGAGAGAGAAATGAACCTGAAAGGGCAGGCAAACCAAGATGAGGCTCTACAAATACAGCTGATCATGAGGAGGGTAGCGGAATTGCCCTAATGGCTCGCCGGCCGCAAGAATCATCGCCATGAGAATAAAAAATGCGGAATGGATATCCATTGTTACCCTAACCTCCCCACCAAATCTTTTGCTTTGAGATGAGTATACCGCTTCAACATCTGCAGGGTCTTGTGTCCCGTAATGGCCGCCACCTCCATAGGATTCAATCCTTTCTCGAAAAGCCTGCTGGTGGCCTCATGGCGCAGATCATGGAAGGTGAGCCCCTCGATGTCAGCGGCCTTGCATGTCTCGGCAAAGGCTCGACTTATAGATGCTGCATGAATAGCGAAAACACGACTGTCGAGCCGCCGGGGCAGGGCGTCCAGGACGCCCAAGGCCATCGTGGACAATGGCACCTGCCGTGGTGTGCCATTCTTGGTCTCCGGGATCAGTAATACCCGGTCCTTTCGATCGAGGTGCTCCCAGCGCATGCCGGCGATCTCCCCGCGGCGCATGGCGGTCTCAATGGCCCAGGTGATGATCAGGCCGATTTCGCCGGCGTCTCCATAGGCCTTAGCGGCTGCGAGTAGTCTTTTCTCCTCGTCTTCCACCAAGCGGCGGTCTCTCTTATCGTTGACGCGCGGGCGGCTCACGAGTCGGACCGGATTTCCCCACGGCAAGTGGATATGCCATTCTTGAGCTGCCACCGTAAATACATGGGAGAGGATATTCAGTTCGCGGTTGAGGGTAGAGGCTGAGACCGTGGTGAGGCGGCGGTTCTTATAAGCCGTTAGTTCTTTCCCAGCGACACGGGCGACAAAACGGTGGACGATCGGATCCTGAACAATCATTCTAAGATGGGATTGTTCCATCGCTGCACCACGCTTCTGCGGCGTGATTTCGCGTTGGTATCGATCAAGCAGTTGGGCGAGTGTCGTGGACTCGGCCTCGACTCGTGACGCAAATACCCCGCGGTCCATTTCACCCTCGACCTCGCGCGCCCAGACCGTCGCCTCGCCCTTCGTGTCGAAGGTGCGGGTTAGAGTCTGATGTCCTTTGCGCTTGACGATGACCCGCCAAGCTCCAGACCGTTTTTGAAAGCACGCCACGGCGCCCCCCGGTTACCATTTCAGGTTACCATCAGGTTACCAAATGTGGCGAAATCTTGGGAAGATATTTGCTAAGCGCTTGATTTAATTGGCGTCCCCAAGGGGATTCGAACCCCTGTTACCGCCGTGAAAGGGCGATGTCCTAGGCCTCTAGACGATGGGGACTTATTGGTAATCAGCCCATTTGGGCCCTAGAGCGATGTCACGCCCGTAACGAGCTTGGAAGGCCCGGTACTGTAAGGTTTGCGGCTGCTAAAATCAAGCACATCAGAGCAGTCGACCGGGGGGCCGGTAGATGGCGCTGGGCTGTATGCCGTTGATCCCTCCGGCTCTTTCCAGGCACCCAGGCACCCATGCGCTTGCCAGAAAAAGACCTATATGCACCGCTGCCTCTCCTGTGACGGCATAGTGTGAAGTAAGTCGCGGCATAAAGACCTTGCTTTTCAAGGGAGCCGCCATCACGATTGCTCTCTCAACGTTCCGCCAGATCTTCGGCCCACAATGCGTGTACCGCTCGCGCATCGGGAGGGCTTTATGCCTCGTGACCGCGGCGACCCCGACGGCATTTAGATACCAAAGAGGGGCTTATTCCCTCATGGTGCCCGCCTCTCACTGCCAATTGCACCCCCTCGTAACGTCAGGTAACGTATTAGAGAAGGAAGCCAAGAGGTGCTGCTGGGAGGCATGCATGGGGGAGAAGCCAGACATCACGCTTGAAGAGGTCACGGCGGTCGCGGATAGGCTCGTGGCGGCCGGAGTGGAGCCTGCGTTGCGGGCTATACGGGACCGCCTAGGGGCGGGCTCGACAGACACAATTCTGCAGTTCTTGCGGGAGTGGCGCCACGCCCAGGAGGGCCGTGCCGTAGGGGATCTGGCGGCAAGCCGCGTAACTGAGGCGCGACTGAGGGGCGAACTCGCCCACCAAACAGAGTTGGCGAGCGAGCACTGCGCGGCTATGCTGCCCTTAACGGCTGAGCGCGATGCTGCCGTGATCGACCTCGCCAAGGCCGTCTTGCGTTTAGAATATGTCCCCTGTCTCGAAGTCGCCATGGAGGGCCTGCGAGCCGACCGCGACCGAGAGCGCGCGGGGCGAACGAAAGCTGAACAGGAAGTGACCGCGCTGGCAGCCCACATCAAAGACCTACAAAAGCAGCTGGACGAAGCGAAGGCGGGTACAACAGGGCGGGGGGCCGGCGGGACGAGGCCCAGGCCAAACCAATCCCCCGAATAAGGACCGCTAATGGTTCAGTGGGTGATCCGCACCTGAGGCCTTGAGAAAAATGCTCACCGGCTCTTCGTCGCCGGCGTGCTTGCCGAGCTCGCTTTCGTCTGCCGCCACGCGTGGCAGCCCTCCAGAGCGTACCGGACTACGACCAAAAGGCCGAAACGCCCACACACGGAACGCGAA
>JAJYPQ010000506.1 GCA_021795255.1 Pseudomonadota bacterium | reverse complement strand
CGGGGCGATGCCTCCGGCGATGTAGACCCCGCCTAAGGCAAACACCTTGAGCGCGAGATTCCCAGCTTCTGCACCCAAAATCGCGATAAAAGCCTCGAGAGCGGCACGGCACAGAGGACAGGGCGACCGGGGATCGAGGGCGTGCGCGATGATGAGCGGGGTGCGGTCGCTTGCTAAAGCGAGCTCGCTTGCTAGGGTCGGCGATTCCAAGGCCTTGCTGCGGTCGCGAAAAAACTCGTAGAGATAGGGTATCCCGATACCCGAACACACCAACTCGTAGCTGACGTGCTCTACCCGTTTGCGCATGTAAGGCAGAAGTGCCTCCAAGGCCTCATTGGGGGGAGCAAAGTCGGCATGGCCACCCTCCGAGGGGCAGGGCTGGAAGCTTTGTCCGTTCCAAACGAGAAAGGCTTCGCCGAGGCCGGTCCCAGGGGCTACGATCGCTTTAGTCCCCGTCGCGTGTTCGCTCCCGGCATTCAAAGTCAAGAGGTCGTTGGCTTGCAGGGCCGGGATCGCATGGGCGATCGCCGCGAGATCGTTAAGAATATCCACAGCCTCCAGATCAAGTTCGCGGCAGAGTCGGACGCCGTCTACGTCCCAAGGAAGGTTGGTGAGTTGCGCGTGGCCATCGACAACAGGACCTGCTACGTCAAGGCAGGCGCGCTTGATCTTTAAGCCGGCTGTCCTCAGAAATTCTTGCAAGAGGCTAGAGAGATCAGGGTATTCGGCGCTGCGCAGGCGCGCGCGCTCGAGGGGCACAAAGTGTTCGGCAGCGGGCGCTAGGATCATAAGATCCGTTTTGGTGCCGCCGATATCGCCCACCAGAAGCAGATCGGAACCCGGGTCATTTACCACGTTGCGTGTCTCCCATGGGTTCGGCCTTGGCCGTCGCCGTCGCTTTTGTCTAATGCGAGTCCGCCTTCCTAGGGACTGCGAGCGACCCGGCGCGAGAACCGACAGTGTTGTTTGCGAAACGGGGGCGAGCTTACGGCCCCCCAGTCCGCTGTCATCATATAGGATACTGGTCTATGCGCGCCGACACCATGTCCCCGGGCCCTGGAAAAAAAGGCTAGGAATCGTTAGTCTGGTGATTAACGGGCCATAGCCTTAAGGGTCATACGCATTCCTTCCTGGATTGGAGGAGAGAAAAGGACATCATGCGCATAGGAATGATAGGACTGGGACGCATGGGCGCAAATATGGCGCTGCGACTGACGCGCGCTGGACACGAGTGCGTGGGCTACGCGCGCAGCGCCGAAACCGTTCAGGCGTTTCGTGCTCAGGGGGCCTTGGGCGCGGAGTCGCTGGCTGATCTCGTGGCGCAATTACCCGCGCCGCGGGTTGTCTGGTGCATGGTTCCGGCGGCCACCGTGGACAGTCTATTGGCGAGTCTTGTGCCGCTTCTTAAAGCCGGTGACATCGTTATTGACGGCGGCAACTCTTATTATCAGGACGACATACGCCGCGCCCAGGATCTGGGAGTAAAGAATCTTCAGTACCTTGATGTTGGGACGAGCGGCGGTGTGTGGGGTCTGGAGCGCGGATATTGTTTGATGATAGGGGGACCCGTCGAAGCGGTCCGCTACCTTGATCCGCTATTTCGTAGCCTGGCACCAGGGCCTGAAGCCGCCCCGTTGACCCCGGGGACCACGGCCGAGAGCAGTAGCGCGGTGTCCGGATATCTCCATTGCGGTCCTCACGGCGCCGGCCATTTCGTGAAGATGGTTCACAACGGGATCGAGTATGGGCTCATGGCCGCTTATGCGGAGGGCTTCAATATCCTAAAGCAAGCCAATGTCGGCGCCGCCGATCAGCCACAGGATGCGGAAACGGCGCCGCTCCGTCACCCGGAGCATTTCCAGTACCAGATCGATGTCGCGGCGGTCGCCGAGCTCTGGCGACGCGGCAGTGTGGTGGGTTCGTGGCTCTTGGATCTCACGGCGGCGGCCCTACAGGACAAGCCGGATTTAGCGGGTTTTGCGGGTCGGGTGGCAGATTCGGGCGAAGGGCGGTGGACGGTGCAGGCGGCCGTGGACGTAGGGGTCCCGGCGCCGGTCATCACCGCCGCCCTTTATGCGCGTTTCAACTCCCGGGGCCATGCCGATTTTGCTGATCGGATCCTGGCCGCGATGCGTTATCAGTTCGGCGGACACGTCGAGAAATAGACGGGGCTCGCCGTCCTCGACCCGCGCTTCAGGTCCTGGCTGGATGGGCCCGTGGCCGTCGTGAAATGGGATCGGTAGACGTTTGGGAGCGGGCGGGGCTTGCGTTCAAGGGCCGGCCCCGCTAGGGTCTTCCCTGGGCTCTCCTAGAGAGCCTTCTTACCTAAATGTTCGAGGAGCAGGGTCATAGGATGGGCCCACAATCGCGTATTGGCTAGGAGGAAGCCGCCTTGGATCATTCATCAGAAACATCAAGCGACGTTGCGCAATCCCCATTGACAGGCGACAAGAGCTCTCAGCTTACCGATCTTCCACAGTGGCGCGCTTTGGAGGCGCACTACCAGACGGTGAAGGATCTGACGCTGCGGGTTTTATTCGATGGCGATTCAGGGCGCGCCGCCCGATTCACGGCTCAGGGGGCGGGTCTACTTCTCGATTATTCGAAGAACCGCATGACGGCGGAGACCATGCGGCTTTTGTTAGACCTTGCGCGGGCCCGCGGCGTCGAAAAGAGACGGGATGCGATGTTCAGGGGTGAGCGGATCAATGAGACGGAAGGACGCCCGGTGCTCCATGTCGCCTTGCGCGCTCCCCAAGGCCATAAGATAGAAGTGGATGGCCGGGACGTGGTCTGCGACGTGCACGAAGTCTTGACACAAATGGCAGTGTTTGCGGACCGCGTGCGCAGCGGGGCCTGGACCGGCTTTACCGGCAAGCGCATCCGTACCGTTATCAATATTGGCATCGGCGGCTCCTACCTAGGGCCCGAGATGGCGTATCAGGCGCTGAGGAGCTTTGCGAACCCGTTTCTAAGCGTGCGCTTTATAGCGAACGTGGATGGTGAGGAGTTTCGCGCGGCGACGGACGGCCTTGATCCAGCGGAGACGCTTTTTATTATTTGTTCGAAGACCTTCACGACCCAGGAGACAATGACCAACGCTCGGACCGCGCGCCAGTGGTGCGTAAGCGCCTTGGGAAGCGAAGCTGTGGCGTCACATTTTGTGGCGGTGTCGACCAATGCTGCGGAGGTCGCGCGCTTTGGGATCGATCCGGCTCATATGTTTGTGTTTTGGGACTGGGTGGGAGGTCGCTATTCCTTGGGATCGGCGGTAGGCCTCTCGACCATGATCGCCATAGGCCCTGAACATTTCTACGCGATGCTGGCCGGGTTCCGAGCCATGGACGAGCACTTCTGCGAGTCGCCACCGGAAGCGAATTTGCCGATACTCATGGGCTTATTGACGGTGTGGTACAACAATTTTTTCCGAACCGAGACTCAGGCCATTCTTCCTTACTCCAAAGCGTTGGCTCGCTTGCCGGCCTATTTGGAGCAATTGCAGATGGAGAGCAACGGCAAACACGTGGAT
>JAJYPQ010000505.1 GCA_021795255.1 Pseudomonadota bacterium | reverse complement strand
CCAACCCGGCCTGTACCAGTGCCAGTCCGCTCATCATGCCGATCGGATCCCGTGAGAGCCACCTCCTCAATTGCGGATCATAGGCCCGGTAGCGCGTGAGATCGATGCTCGTATCGTAGGACGTGCCAGCGTCGCCCAGTGGTACTCGGTCCAACCCGTCCATAAATAGCTCGGTCATTACCGTCGCCTACGGCCCGATGAGAGGAAACCGCTAGCGCCAGAGGCGTTCGTCTTTATATCCGGCGTTCGCGGCTACCTGACACACCTGACGCCACATCTGAAAAAGTAAGCCTATACCCTGCAGGCGCGCAGACCATCCGAATGGTCCTGATATCATGAGTGTGCCTAGATCCCCCAGAGCAAAGACCTGCCCCGCGTCGACGGCCTGTTCATAGAGCGCCCGCGCCCGAGGAAGATCGCGCGCGCCCCCTTGGCCACGACGCATCATGTCCGCCAAGCGATGAATGCAAGGTCCATAACCTTGATCAGCACCGGTCTGAAAAGTGTCACGTGCTTCGTGATATCTACCTTCCTCCAGAAAGAGCCAACCAAGTTGGTAGGCGCCGTATCGTTGCACGCCGAGAGACCCTTTATCCAAGGCTCGTCGATACCAACTTTTCGCGCGTCCACGGTCAACTCCCGTTCCACAACCCTGCTTATACGCCTGCCCCAAATAAAGCATAGCGTATGCCGACCCGCACTCGGCTAGACGATGCAGTTCCCGAAACACGATCTCGGGTTCCTCTTTCTGGCGGGTAATCAAGGGGCGCACCACCGCAAGCTCTTGTTCTCCCTTTTCGTAAGTCCTCAATTGGCTCTCGGCCTCCGCGCATCGAGCATCGCCACGCACAGCGCCTTCGGAAAAACTGCCTTGCGCTTGAAAATAGTCTTTCTCCGAGAAAAATAGGCTGCCCAGCGCATGGAACGCGTCGACCGCGCCATGCTCGGCCGCCTTGCGATACCACATCTTCGCGGCAGTGGTATCTTTCTGTGTTCCGCGCCCATCTTCATACGCGTGGCCCAGAATCATCATTGCCTCAGGAGTTCCCTCATCGGCCAAGACACGTAGATCGTCTATGCCGGCCGCCGGATCACAGCCAAAACGCGCACGGGCTCGGTCTAGCGGTGTCTGTGATTCATCGGCCATATTGTGCGAATTCTCGTCCTTTCCGACCATATTTCCACCTTCTCCTCGGCGTAGGGGCCTAATGAAAAATCTGATAATCGCGGCCAGCTACGGGATTGACATCAAGCATCTGGCTATTGATGCCTTGTGGAGATAAATGGATAGCCCATCGGCTCTAGGCTCTCAACGTGTAAGCGATGATCGGCGGCACGTTGGACGCTATTCTTCCAATCGGGGATCTTTGGGATTTCGGCAAGCAATGGGGGCCGCTCTTACAACCGTTCGTAGAAGCAAAATAAAACCCCTAATTCGCGAGCGCCAACCCCAGGTCCCACGCAACAGAAGGTACGCAAGATCCCGCGAAGCAAACACGCTGCCGCCGTCGATGGCTTGCTCGAGAAATTTGCACGCTTGTTTTAGGTCCCTTTTGCAGCCCAAACCTTTTCTATGCATGTACGCAAGCATCCGGAGGCACGAAACATGGCCCCGGTCGGCCCCGCATCGAAACGCCTTATACGCGTGCGCATCATCGCCCGCGCTCCTATAAAGCCATCCGAGCCGGCAGGCCGCCCGGTTCTTCGTGGTACGGCCACCTTCTTGGTAGGCCCGCTCGTACCAAAGTTCTGCCTGGGAACGATCAACGGGAGTGCCTTTACCCTTATGATAAGCTTCCGCAACATAAAGCATGGCTTGCATCAAGCCTCTGTCCGCAAGGCCTTCCAGTTCCGCCAACCCCTTGCCTGCATCTGTTTTACGTGTGATAAGCGCGGCCTGAACCAACGGCCACTCCGCCTCCTCGCGCACCTCATTTGCAAGCTCCCGCAAAAGTTCGTCGCATCTTCGACAACCTCGCGCCTTTCCCTGCTCAAGTGTCCGTTGCGCCTGCGTGATATTGCTTTGCCCCCAATACAGTCCTCCGAGACAATACAGCGCATCCAAGGAACCCTTGTCCACTGCACGGCCGTACCATGCAATAGCATTCTCGATATCGGCAGGCCCTCCACAGCCCCGCTGGTACCCTACCGCAATAGCCACCATCGCAGTGACGGATCCTTGATCTGCAAGACCTTGAAGGATTTGGTGACCACGCACTGGGTCTTCTCTGTAGAGCGCCTCGGCTTCTTCAACAGATTTGCGGTACGAATCGCCGTCTTCACTTGTTAAGTCCGGACGCTGAATCATGCGCTGCCTCTACTCGCTATACTGATATACTCATCTCACCCCGGGCAAAGCGAAGTCACCCCCTAACCCTCGAACAGTCCACGCGCTGGTTTAGCCACATCCCTTTGGTTGCGATGCCCCTTGCGTGGGAATAAGGCAATATGTCGGCGCTGGCTCCTCCGGCAACTCGTATTCATGCGGAGGAACTGGACCGAACAGCCTAATAGAAATACAGGCCCAACAGAAAATGTTCCGCGTCCAGGGTGACAGCGTAATGTCACCATTTGGATCGATCCAATTCGCCGGGTCGCCTCCAACGTAAGCGTACCTAGTGATGGCGAGGTTCAGACCGACCCATCGCGCCCCACTGCCCCCTAAGGCCACTGGCATCGCCAACCCGGCCTGTACCAGTGCCAGTCCGCTCATCATGCCGATCGGATCCCGTGAGAGCCACCTCCTCAATTGCGGATCATAGGCCCGGTAGCGCGTGAGATCGAGCCCGGTAGAGGCATTATAGACCATGCCGGCGTAACCGAAGGCCGGGGCCGGGGCCGGGGTCGCGGCCTTGGGCCCATGCCGTCTTGGGCCGTGGTGTCCCAGGCTGGGCGCTTTCCCTCCCGTGCCGATCTCCTGGCCGTAGGGGCTATAGGCATACGGGGCCACAAGACCGCCCAGGAGACTTACCAGCGCGGTGACCGAGCCTTGGACGTTGCGCAGATACAGGTACGGCGGGGAACCGTCCACCTCGCCTTGAGAGAAGTATTGGGCGGTTATCGTGCCCGAGGGCGTAAAGGCCGCACAGATCGTGGTCCCGCACCAGAGGGTGTCGGTAGTGACTGGGGTCGTCTGTCCGACTTGGGTGGTGGTGGCCACCCGTTCGCCGAGACCGTTATAGGTGAAGGTCGTGACGACGCCGGTCTGACTATTGGTGACAGAGGCTAATCGCTGCGCGGCATCCCAGGTGGCGGTTGTGGGGCCATCTGTGAGCAGTTCCCCATTGGCATTGACTGTAACAGGCTGACCATTGGCGAATGTCAGATCATTGGCAGCATCATACGTGCCTCGGAACGGTCGCGCCGCGTTCTGGACCGTCAGGAGATTATTGGCGGCATCGTAACCATAGCGCGTCCTGCCAAAGAGGTCGCCGGTTGTGCCCACAAGGCGCTGACCCGCATCATAGCTTACGCTCGCGACCCCCACGAGTGCGCCAACGGAACCTCCAGAACGGGGAATAAAGTGGCGTCTATTC
>JAJYPQ010000504.1 GCA_021795255.1 Pseudomonadota bacterium | reverse complement strand
TCCTGACCTGTGCGCTGAGCCCCATCGCCCTGGCGCGCGGCGTCCCTTACGCGATCATCCGGGCCGGGAGTGGCACGTCCATCGCGATAGGCGGTCTCGATCAGAATTATCAAGAAACCAGCAACGGTTCGGTGCTCGACAAAGAGACCGGTTCTATCCCTATGATTAGCCTCGGCGCATCGTCGATCAGCGGCAATCCGCAAGGGGGCCTGTACTGGCGCATCCAGGGTCGATACGCGCGCGGGAACACAACCTACAACGGGCAGACGCTGGGCGGCACCCCGGTGCAGACGACGACCGCCAATACCATCTTCGACATCAATGGTCGCCTGGGTTTTGCCACGGGCGTCGGCCGCCATATGGCGCTCATACCCTATTTCGAACTGGGGGAACACCATTGGCATCGGAATATCGATTCCGGTCATGGCGCCGGGGGAATCGAGCACTACACCAACGGCTACCTGGGAGGCGGCCTCCTCTGGGAGATTGCGCTCAACCGCCGATGGGTATTAGCGCTCCATGGCATGGCCGGATACACCTTCGGCGCCCAAATAACGGCCACCGATCCCGTGCTCGTCGATACCAGCACCCATCAGGTCTTCTACGCGACCTCTAGCCAAACCCTGGGCGACAGTGCCTATGAAAGCGGCGGCCTCAAGGCCACCTACCTCATCAATCGGGTCTGGCGCGCGTTCGTCCGCATCGATGCGGCCCATTTTCGCTACATGGCCTCGACCCCGATTCCGATTTTCACGACCACCGGGAGCGGATTGCCCGGTTTTTACGAACCCGATAGTCACACGACCCAGATTGCGATCACGATAGGGTCCGGCGCACGGTTTTAATGAGAAGGCCCGGCACGGTCGCTACGCGCGTGGGGCCTTCTGTCATATGCGCCGCGCTTTTGGCCACTGCCTCCGAACGGGCATTCAGGTACACTCAAGCGCTTTTCACCAAACGGGGGCAGGGACGATGCGCATAGCCCACACCATGTTGCGAGTGACCAATCTGGAACGCTCGCTCCAATTCTATGAACAAGCGCTTGGTATGCGGCTTTTGCGGCGCAAAGACTACCCCGACGGTCGCTTCACCCTCGCCTTTGTCGGCTATGGGCCCGAGCCCGAACAGGCGGTCTTGGAACTTACCCACAACTGGGATGTAACAAGCTATGAGCGGGGGACCGGCTTTGGTCATGTCGCCATCGAGGTCGAAGATGCCAAGACCGCCTGCGCCACCGTCGCAAAGAGCGGCGGCAAGGTAAGCCGTCCGCCGGGACCTATGAAACACGGCAAGACGATCATCGCCTTCGTCGAGGACCCCGATGGTTACCAGATCGAGTTTGTGGAAAGAGCGGCCAAGTCGGACGGGGGGCGCTCGTGACATCGGCCTCCCTTCCAATCTCCGCGCCCACGAACGCCTATTCCTTCGAGGTGCGAACGGCCGGTAATGATCGCCTGCCTCTCGCCCGTTACCGCGGACAAGCGATCCTGATCGTCAATGTTGCGAGCCGCTGCGGCTTTACCGCACAATACGCGGGCCTCGAGGCCCTGCATCGCCGTTATAAGGACCAGGGATTTACGGTACTTGGTTTTCCTTGCAATCAGTTTGGGGGGCAGGAACCGGGGACCGACGAGGATATTCAGGACTTCTGTACCCGTACCTATGAGATCACGTTTCCCGTGCTCGCGAAAATCGACGTCAAGGGGACGACCGCCGATCCGTTCTTCCAATGGCTTACGGGGACCGCCCCCGGATGGTTCGGCAGTCGCGAGATCAAATGGAACTTCACCAAGTTTCTTATCGATCGCGAAGGTCGCGTCGTGAAACGCTATGCCCCCGGTGTCCCACCGACGATGCTCGCAAGACCCATCTCCCGACTTCTCGCTTCTGCCGAGGACTAGGGCGCAACGCCCCAAAACGGCACAGAACATCTCCGTTCTAAGACCCCTCCCCCGCCCCGTGGCAACACCGGCCGCAGCTGGCATGAACTATGCAGGTTATCGGGCGCGCCACTCCGATGGCCTCAGCACGAAAACGCGCGCCCAGCCTCTGCGACAAGAGACTGGGCCGCCCTCGCTGAAGTGACCCGATCGGCGGCCGAGCCATGACCATGTGCGGTTCGACCCGGGCGCCCCCGGATCTCACCCATCGCTCCCGAAGGGGGCGGGAGTCGTCGGCCAGTGCCACAGCGGGCACTTTTCGCGGGTCAAGCCATCGCAACAGGATGAAGAATGGACAAAGACACTATAGGCGGCCTCGAAGTGGATTTCTTGCAAAAACTGATCCGCGAATTGGATATGGCCAAATTCTTTCATATCGCCGCCGAAGGTGTGGCAAATCTTCTTGGCGCCGACGGCGCGGCATTGATCGTCAAAGAAGAACCGGACCTGTTGCGCTATTGGTTTTTCCATGGTTTGCCGCCGGCCTACAAACATCTCTCTATCTACGCCTTCAACGACCGGCTTGGCGTGGCGGGAGAGGCCTTGCGTACCGGCGAAATGACCTTGGTCACGAACTACCCCCAGAGCCCATACGCCATCCCCGAGTACGTAAAAACCGGACTTCACACGAGTCTCTGTAGCCCGGCGCGGGCTGGCGACCGGGTGATCGCGGTGCTCGCCGTAGCTTGGTTTTCGCAACCTAAGCGCCTGCCTAACGCAACTGACTACAAACTTGTCGAAATCATATCGGACCTCATGGGCGCCGCCCTCCACCGCTTCCGTACCGAAAAGCGCCTCAGTGATCTCGCCATGCACGACCCGCTTACCGGGAGCGCCAACCGCAATCTGTTTTTCAACCGCCTGGAGCACGCCATGGTCATGGCCACGAGACGCGAACGCCTCCTCGCGGTCATCGTCTTCGATATCGACAACTTTAAGATGATCAACGACCGCTTCGGTCATCCGATTGGCGACACCCTCCTTACGGAAGTCAGGCAGCGGCTACAAGACGTCGTTCGCAAGGGCGACACCATCGCCCGTATCGGCGGGGACGAATTTGCCCTACTCCTCGAAGATAATCGCTGCTACCGCGAAATAGAGATCGTCATTGAGCGCATACGCCAGTCCTTACACATTCGTTGGGGTTCGCTTGTCAGCCAAGTGGCGGTAAGCGTAAGCCTCGGGGTGACCGTGTTCCCGATAGACGACAGTGACGGCGAATCCTTGGCCTACAACGCCGATACGGCGATGTATGAAGCCAAGCGCGCCGGCGGCAACAAAGCGCTCTTTTTTTGCGACACCATGGCCAAGGCCCATGCCCGTCAAGGCGACCTCATACTCGAGTTCCGCACGGCACTCGATCGAGGCGAGATGCAGCTGTACTTCCAACCCATCGTCGAGATAGCGACGGGAAAAGCCGTAGCCGCCGAGGCCCTTTTGCGCTGGAACCACCCGACCCGCGGGGTGCTCGCCCCCTCAGACTTTATGGCGGCTATGGAGCACCCCTACAATAGCGTGAAACTGGACCACTGGGTCGTGTCGGAAGCCGTGACGGTCCTCACTCGCTGGCAGACGCATGGGATTTTTAAAAGGCTGCACAT
>JAJYPQ010000503.1 GCA_021795255.1 Pseudomonadota bacterium | reverse complement strand
CGACCTCGCGCAAACCCTGGGCCACCTTCTCAAGGGCCACATCCCAGTCGATCTCTTTCCAGGTGTCGCCGACCTTCATCATCGGCGCATCGAGACGATCCGGGCCATTGAGCGCGGTATAGCTGAAGCGGTCTCGGTCGGACAACCAGACCTCGTTGACCTCTTCGTTTTCGCGGGGCAAGACGCGCATCACCTTATTGCGCCGCGTCTCGACTGTCAGATTGGCACCGACGCAGTCGTGAGGGCTGATCGAGGCGTGTTGAGAAAGCTCCCAGGACCGTGCGGAGTAACGAAACGGCTTCGAGGTCAAGGCGCCCACGGGACAAAGATCGATCATATTTCCGGACAGTTCGGAATCGACCGTCGACTCGACGTAGGTCCCGATGCGCATGTGTTCGCCGCGGCCCGTCGCCCCAAGCTCCATCATCCCGCCGATCTCCTGCCCGAAACGCACGCAGCGCGTGCACTGGATGCAGCGCGTCATGTCGGTGGCAATGAAGGGGCCGAGGTCCTGATCCTTGACTATGCGCTTGGCTTCTTGATACCGCGATACGTCCCGCCCGTAGCCCACGGCGAGGTCCTGCAACTCGCATTCACCGCCTTGATCGCAAATCGGACAGTCCAGGGGATGGTTGATCAACAGAAACTCCATGACCCCTTTTTGCGCGCCCGTGGTCTTTTCCGAACGCGTAAAGACCCGCATCCCTTCGGTCACGGGCGTAGCACAGGCGGGCACCGGCTTTGCCACCCGCTCGACCTCTACGAGGCACATCCGGCAATTGGCCGCCACAGACAGCTTCTTGTGATAGCAAAAACGGGGGATATAGATCCCCGCCGCCTCGGCGGCCTCTATCACCATGGCCCCCTCTTCCACCGCGAGCTTTTTGCCGTCGATCTCTATGTGTAGCATAGGCTCCCCCCGCTGCTTAGGCCGCAAGCGTAACTTGGCAGCGCTGGTGCTGAATGTGGTACTCGAACTCTTCGCGGAAATTCTTGATGAAACTGACGACCGGCAGGGCCGCTGCGTCGCCCAAGGCGCAAATGGTGCGCCCTTCGATCTTTTTCGCCATGTCGACGAGCAGATCGAGGTCGTTCGAGCGACCCTCGCCATGCTCGATGCGGTGCAATACCCGCGCAAGCCAGCCCGTCCCCTCGCGACACGGCGTACACTGCCCGCAGGACTCCTCGTAATAAAAATGGGAGATGCGCTCCAGCGCCCGCACCATGCAAGTGGAATCGTCCATGATAATGACGGATCCGGCCCCGAGCATACTACCGGCCTTGGAGAGCGCGTCGTAATCCATGGTGAGATCCATCATGACCTCCCCGCGGAGGACCGGGACCGACGAGCCGCCCGGGATAACGGCCTTCAACTTCCGGCCGTGCCAGACGCCGCCTGCCATCTCCAGCAGTTCCGCAAACGGCGTACCGAGCGGGACCTCGTAGTTTCCAGGACGATTGACGTGCCCCGATACCGAAAATATCTTGGGGCCACCGTTATTCGGCTTGCCAAGGCCCAGGAACCACTGGCCACCGTGGCGCAAAATCGCGGGAACGGATGCCAGCGTCTCCGTGTTATTGATGGTCGTGGGGCGGCCGTATAAACCATAACTCGCCGGGAACGGTGGCTTGAAGCGCGGCTGGCCTTTTTTGCCTTCCAAGGACTCAAGCAAGGCCGTCTCCTCGCCGCAGATATAGGCGCCTGCGCCACGGTGCGTAAACAGCTCGAAGTCGATGCCCGTGCCCAGAATGTTTTTTCCGATAAGGCCCGCAGACCGCGCCTCGGCCAACGCCTCTTCGAAACGCTCTATGGGCTCGTGGAACTCGCCCCGGACGTAGTTGTATCCGATGGTCGCCCCCATCGTGTAGCCGGCTATCGCCATCCCTTCGATAAGCGCATGGGGGTTATACCGGAGGATATCGCGATCCTTGAATGTGCCGGGCTCGCCTTCGTCGGAGTTGCACACGATATATTTCTGGCCCGGGGCGTTGCGCGGCATGAAGCTCCACTTGAGCCCGGTCGGAAAGCCGGCGCCCCCGCGTCCCCGCAGCACCGACTTCTTGATCTCGTTTATGATCTCGTCCGCGGGCGTCTTTTCGCTCAAAATGCGGCGCCAGGCGATGTAACCGCCATCGCCCTCGTATACGTCCAAAGTCCAAGGACGCTCGCTGTGTCGATGAGGTAAGCAGACTTCGTTAGCCATCGTCACTCCAAACCCGCAAGAATTTCATCGATGCGCTCGGGCGTCAGGTTCTCGTAGTAGGTCTTGCCCACCTGAAACATCGGCGCGCCGCCGCAGGCCGCGAGGCACTCCACCTCTTTTAGCGTGAATCGCCCGTCGGCCGTCGTTTCCCCAAAACCAATACCGAGCCGACCTTTCAAATGCGCCACGATGTCGTCACTGCCCCGCAGGAGGCAAGAAATGTTCGTACACACCGAAATCTTATGGCGCCCAACCGGCTTCAAATCGTACATCGAATAGAAGCTCGCGACCTCGTAGACCTGGATCGGGCGCATAGCCAACAGATCCGCGACGTAATCCATGAGCGGAACACTGAGCCAACCGTGCTCATCTTGAGCGACATGCAAAGCCGCCATAACCGCCGACTGCTTATGCTCGGGCGGGTATTTGGCCACTTCCAGGTCAATCTTCGCCAGCGACTCTTTAGACAACATAAATCCTACCGGTCAATCTCGCCGAACACGATATCTTGGGTCCCGATGATAGCGACAACGTCCGCTATCATGTGCCCACGAGCCATTTCATCCAAGGCCGCGAGATGGGGAAAGCCAGGCGCCCGGATCTTAAGCCGGAACGGCTTATTGGCTCCGTCCGATATCATATAAATCCCAAACTCACCCTTGGGGTGCTCTATGGCGGCATAGGCCTCGCCCTCGGGCACCGAATAGCCCTCGGTGAAGAGTTTAAAATGATGGATCAAAGACTCCATGTCGCGCTTCATCTCCTCGCGCGAGGGCGGCACAACCTTATGATCGGCGACGACCACGGGACCTGGGTTTTTACGCAGCCAGTCTATGCATTGCGAGACGATGCGATTCGATTGGCGCATCTCCTCGACACGGACGAGATAACGATCATAGCAGTCGCCGTGGACGCCCACCGGTATATCAAAATCAAGTTGATCATAAACCTCGTAAGGCTGTTTCTTGCGCAAATCCCATTCGACCCCGGATCCTCTCAGCATCGGGCCCGTGAAGCCCAACTGCAGAGCCCGCTCGGGCGTCACCACACCGATCCCGACCGTGCGCTGCTTCCAGATGCGGTTGTCCGTCAGCAAGGTCTCGTATTCGTCCACGTAGCCTGGGAAGCGCTGGCAGAAATCGGCCAGGAAATCGAGCAGGCTACCTTGACGATTGGCATTCATGCGCGCTACGTCCTTCTCATCATGCCAGCGCGATACGCTGTAATGCGGCATGGCGTCCGGGAGGTCGCGGTACACGCCCCCGACCCGATAATAAGCGGCGTGCATGCGCGCTCCCGACACCGCCTCGTACACGTCCATCAAGTCTTCGCGTTCGCGG
>JAJYPQ010000502.1 GCA_021795255.1 Pseudomonadota bacterium | reverse complement strand
TCTTCGCGCGCTCGCGCTGGGCGCTCACAACGTCGATCAGCGCGGGTCCGGTCGCGAGTTGCGCCCCGCGATTCTCGAGGAAGGGGCGCAGGCGTTCGGCGATATCGGCAAGAGGTAAGGTCTTTAGGTAATGCTGGTTTAACCACAAAAGCTTCTTTGGGTTGAGGGCGGCTGCCGCGCTATGGACGTCTTTGATGTCAAACAAGGCCACCATCTCCTCACGGGAGAAGATCTCCTGATCCCCATGGGCCCAGCCCAGGCGTACGAGATAGTTTATGAGTGCCTCGGGAAGAATTCCTTCGTCGCGATACTGCATGACGCTGACTGCCCCGTGGCGCTTTGAAAGTCGCGCCCCGTCTTCTCCAAGGATCATCGGGATATGGGCGTAGCTCGGCGGGGTGGCGTCTAGTGCACGCAGCATATTGATCTGCCGTGGCGTGTTATTCAGGTGGTCATCGCCTCGGATGACGTGGGTGATACGCATATCCATATCGTCTACAACGACGGTAAAGTTGTAGGTGGGCGTCCCGTCGCTTCGGGCGATGATGAGGTCGTCCAGCTCGTCGTTTCGAAAGACCACCTTGCCCTTTACGGCATCGTTTACCACAACCTCCCCGTGCAAGGGGTTTTTGAAGCGGACGACCGCCTGAGCGCAAGCTGGATGCTGGCTTTCGCGGCAGCGCCTGTCATAGCGCGGCTTTTCCTTGCGGGCGAGTTGCGCTGCCCGCCGCTCCTCGAGTTCCTCTTTGGTGCAGGTGCAGTAATAGGCGTGCCCCTGGGCCACGAGTTCCTGGAGAACCGCGCGATAACGGTCAAAGCGCTGAGTTTGATAGAATGGCCCTTCGTCATAGTCCAGATTCAAGAAGGCCATGCCCTCGAGAATGGCGGCCACGGACTCGGGGCTTGAGCGCTCGAGGTCGGTATCCTCTATGCGCAGAATGAACTGCCCTTGGTGGTGTCGGGCATAGAGCCAGGAATACAGCGCGGTACGCGCGCCACCTATATGGAGATAGCCTGTGGGACTTGGGGCAAAACGGGTGCGTATGGTCATAGTGGGGGGCTATGGTACTTAAAACCGCGGGCGAATTCACGAACGATTCCGAGGCGCGGCTCCTTTCCGCGCTCACGGCGGGCGCTACGGTTGTGACCGCCAACAATCGGCTCGCGCGCCAGATTGCGCTCCGCTGGGCCAAGGATCAGCAGACCCGGGGGCTGAGCGTCTGGACGACGCCGGATGTCCTTCCTTGGTCGGCCTTCATCGTGCGTGCCGCAGATGCCGTGCGCGAGGCCCAAGGGACCCGCTCGGCGCCCTTGTCCGCGACCCAGGAGCGGTGGCTGTGGGCGGAGCTCGTGCGCGGGCAAGACACAGGCTTTCTGTGTAGCGACGTTGCCTTTGGCGACCTCGCCGCCGATGCGTGGCGCCTGCTTGCAGACCACAGTCTGCCCCTGCCCCCCGGAAACGGGAACCCGGAGACCGAGATCTTCCTCTCTTTGGCGCGCGCCTTCATGGAACGGTTGCGGGGCCTGCAACGCGAGGACCGGGCGCGCGATGGGGCGCGGGTCGTAGCCGCCCTGCAAGCGGGGTTGTGGGAGCCACCAGCCTTGTTGGTGTGGGCTGGGTTTGAGCGCCTGACCCCGATTCAGGGGGAGGTGAAGACGGCCTGGGAGCGCGCCGGCGCGACGTGCGAGGTCCTGAGGCTTCCCGATATCGGCGCCGCAACCCAGGCCTTGGTTTTTCCTTCGATAGAGCACGAATGGACCGCTGCGCTCTTGTGGGCCAAGGAGTGCTTGACGCAAAACCCGGTTGGCCGCTATGCGCTCGTCGTTCCCGACCTTGAGCGTCATCGTGGGCCCTTGACGCGTTTGGCCGACGAGATAGTTGGTGATTCGGACGCAAGTCCCTACAGCGTCTCCTTGGCCCCCGCGTTGACCGAGGCCCCGGTCGCGGCCGCGGCGCTGCGCGTTTTCCGTCTCATGATGGCTCCCCTGGAGCCCATGGATGCGGCCTCGCTCATGCACTCGCCGTTTGTCGCAGGCATGGCCCGCGAAGACGGGGCGCGGGCCCAGGCGGCGTGCGATCTGCTCGCCGGGGCTAGGTCATGGGGAAGTTCGGATCTCGCGGCCATAGCCCGCCGGCACGGGGCGCTCGTCGCGGCCCGCCTATTGGGGCGGCTTGCAAAGATCCGCGCGACCTGGCCCGCACGGGCCCGGGCCAGCGTCTGGGCCGGTCACATGACAGGAGCCCTGACGGCCCTCGGATGGCCGGGAGGCGCGCTCCCCGAGGACTATGAAGGCCTGGCCGCTTTGCACGAGGTTTTAGAGGCGGTGGCCGGGCTTGACGCGGTAGCGCCCCCCATGACCTACGATCAGATCCTCGGGGTGATGCAAGAGGCCGTGGCTTCGCGCGCCTTCCAGGGGAGCGAGGTCGAGGCCCCGATCCAGATCTTAGGGCCGCTCGAGGCTGTGGGTCTGAGCTTTGACGGGGTCTGGGTGCTCAATCTCCATGATCGCGCGTGGCCCGCGCCACGCTCTCCCCACCCCTTGCTGCCGATTGGCTTTCAGCGCAGCCATCATTTGCCGCACGCCCATTTTGAAGACGATGTGCGCTATGCCGAGGCCTTGGCGCGGGCGTTTTCGACTGCCGCCCCCGAGGCGATCTTAAGTACGGCCCTGCACAATGGCGTGGAAGCGCTGCGCCCAAGCCCGATCCTCGGACGTCTTGGCCCCCGGATGGCCGAGGCGCCGGTGTTTGCGCGTCGTGCCCGCCGGATCTTCGCCCGGCGAATGCCTTTAGAGGACATACCCGAACCCTTGGCGCCGGTGGGCGCGCCTCGCGAGAGAGGCTACGGTGTCGGGCTCTTTGCCGCGCAAGCCGGTTGTTCGTTCAAGGCCGCGGCGCAGTATCGGTGGCGCGCCGATCCCCTGGTGGCCCCTTCCTACGGCCTGGCGCCGGCCGTTCGCGGGGCGGTTTTACACGCAGCCTTAGAGCAGATCTTTCGGGCCATTCCCGACCACGGCGGCCTTACGGCGCTTACCCCGAAAGACCGGGACGAACTGGTGGTCCGCGCGATTCGCCACGCCATGAGCGAGGCGCGCGCCGACTACGAGCCCTTTCCCGCCGCTTTCGTGGCACTCGAGGTACGGCGTTACCAGAGACTGCTCTGCGACTTTCTGACGCTCGAGTTGCAGCGCCCGCCGTTTGTGGTGCGCGCCTGCGAAAAAGACGTGAGCTTTCCCTGCGGTCCCTTGTGGGCGCGCGGTCGCATCGACCGGATAGACGAGGTCAACGGCAAATGGATTCTGATCGACTACAAGACCGGGGCCGTACCGACGCTCGACCTCGATGCCGATCGCCCTTTGCACCCGCAACTCCTTTTCTACGCGATCGCCGAAGGCCCCCAAGTGGCGGGGATCGCCTATGCCGCGCTGTCCGCGCAGGGGGCCGCCTACAAGGCGTGGGTGGCCGAGGACGCGCTCTTGCCGGGCGCAGTCGAGGTTCCGCACTGGGAGCAAAAGTCGAAGGCGTGGCGCGCGGCGCTTGAGCGC
>JAJYPQ010000501.1 GCA_021795255.1 Pseudomonadota bacterium | reverse complement strand
ATTTTGCGACGGGTCTCGTTGCGACGTGACTACGACATCCCCTATCTCGCCGGTTATAGCCAAGATGGGCGCACCATCTATATTGACCGCCATTTGCCACGAACGTTCACGTATAAGGAGCGCACGATAGAAGTAGATCGCTACCTTATCCTGCACGAGACGGTCGAAAAGTCTCTGATCGACGAACTCGATCTCCACTATCTCCACGCCCATCAAATCGCGACCCGGGCCGAGGAATCCGCGATCCGGGCCGACCGCATCTCGTGGCGGGCCTATGACGCCTTTATGCAAAAATACGTAAAGACCGTGGGCGACGAACGCCTAAGCCATGTGCCCGCGGATCTTGACCTTAAGCCCTACCGAGACGAGCACGATCGCGACCTCATAGCGCGGATGGAGAAAGCGGAAGCGGAGGGCACCATCGTCGTCCCAGCCGCGCGCCGCAGGGCCGCAAAGACCGCCAAAACCTGAGGGGCCGAGACCGACCCCACAAAAACCCGTCCCGACAAGGGCCTAGGATGGGACGCGTCTTGTCGTTCGTCCCGTCTTAGGCCTGCGTGTCGCTATGAAACAACTTCGTTATGACGGTTTCGCTGTCCATCGGCTCGTCGTTCAAGGCCATGGCGAGCAGTTCGCCCCCCATGACTTGGGGCGCTATCACCATGTCGGGATGGACATTGCGAACGCGCGTCATGTTTTTGCTGTGATTGACCGCAGCGACCGTACGAATATCGGCGCTCAATTCCTTGACCGCAAGCACCGTGAAGGCGTTCTCGGAATCGTCATCTCGGAGTGCCAAGACGGCGGCCGCCTGCAAAACGCCGGCCCTTTGCAAGGTCGCCGCATCGCTCGGGTCGCCGACGATGACATCGGCGTCCCCGAACTCGGTAGGATCGACGGAGGACGTGACGACTACCGTCACCGGCAAGTGCCGCGCCAGGAGCTCGCGACAGGTGTTGCGGGAGAGCGAGGTGTTACCCACGATGATGTAATGATTTTTACGCGTCATACGGGTCGATTCTCCCTTCATGAGTCGCTGCATGCGGCCTGTCACAGCCGGCACAATAACAGCCGATATCGAAGTCGCAAACACCGTAATGCCTAGAATGATGACCGAGATCACAAAGAAACGCGCATCGGCCGTCTTCGGTACGATATCCCCGTAGCCCACAGTCGACATGGTGACCACCGAAAAGTACAGGGCGGTCGTAAGCTTAGTCACGGGCGGCGTAAAGCCCTGCCCCAGCACCAGAGCGCCGCAAACGGCATAACCTAACAGCAGCAGTACGCTGACTGCGGCAAACAAGGTCCCGGCGGCGAGGCTTGATCGATCGAATCGGCGCTGGAAGAGCAAAAGGGCAAGGAGCATCGACCCGTTAAATACGGTAAAGGCCGAGGAAACCCCCATGGCTCTATGCCAAGCCATAGCTAAGGTGGCCGCAGTCATAAGCAAAGCCAGCGCCCAAGACAATCGTGAGCGCCATAAGAGACCGCCGGCCATGGCCAATAACATTAAGCCCGCCACGGCCTGGGGGGCATTATGCAAGGCCTTAGCCGTGAGCAGGCGCGGAAGAAGCGGTACCGGGGCCGCCCACAGAAAATGGAGGGCCGGCAGAAGGTTGATGGCGCCCAATAGCGCGACGAGCAAGGCCAAGGGGATATGCGGAAACCATAAGGAGAAGCGCAAACGCCGTCGCAACTGCTCAAGGCCTTGGCCCGCACGCGCCCAAAGATTCGGGCGCAATACGTCGGCCGGCGTCCTGGCCCGGCTAGGCTTCGCGCCAGCACGTCTCAATAAGCGGAAACCCTTCACGCCCACCTCCGAATACGCAGTCCGCGTATTCATGGCACGAAACGCGTCCCAAGGGAACACCCGGCATCGCCTTCGCACGAGGACATAAAGGTCCTGGAGGCAGAAGCTGTAGCCGGCAGCCGCCGTGACCTATCACGCCACGCTGGAGGGACCCAAAGATCCCAGGAAAAAGGCAGACCCCCGGGGACCTACACCATGACGCCTGTCGTCTGGTAGAGTCGGCATTGATCGAGACGCTATTTAGTATATTAGGATTTTGATATACATCAATGCGACCCTGCCGCCGACTGCTTATCTTTAGTGGGCAATCGGCAAGACCGCCAAAAAATCCGAATAGGGTCAGCGGCGATCAGGTGCTCACAAAAAAAGGGGGCGGTATGGGCAGAATCAGGACAACGATACCGACGCACGCAATCGCGGCGGTCTTTGGGGTGGCACTCGGGCTTTTATCCTTCAAGGCTTACGCGGTGCCAAGTTTTGCGAGGCAGACGGGGCTCCCATGCGCCGTGTGCCATGACGTCCCGCCGCAACTGACCGCCTTCGGGCGCCAGTTTAAGCTTGATGGCTACGTCCTCACGACCCTACAACAGGTCGACGTCGGCAAGGCCGGCAAGGACCTGTCGATCAACCGTATACCCCCGCTTTCGGCCATGGTGCAGCTGTCGGCAACGACCCTGACCAACGAACCGGCATCGAAAACGACGGGCCACACAAAGGCACAAAACACCAACGTCGAGTTTCCGCAGCAATTGAGCTTCTTCTTTGCCGGCGAGGTGACACCTCATATCGGTTCGTTCATGCAGTTCACCTACGATAACGCATCTGGCCATTTCGGACTCGATAACACCGACTTCCGGTATGCCCGACAAAGCATGATCTTAGGGCAATCGGTCGCCTGGGGCATAGACGCCAACAACAACCCGGGGGTGGAAGACCTCTGGAACGATACCCCGGCCTGGGAGTTCCCGTGGGGCCACTCCAATATCGCGCCGGCCCCGGGGGCCATGACCGTGCCCATGGTCAATGAGAACCTAGCGCAAAGCGTGGCCGGACTCGGCGAATACTCGATGTGGAATAACGCGTGGTACGAAGACTTTGCCATCTACCGCAGTGCCCCGCAGGGCTATGGTGAGGTCAATCCGACCACGAATTACGGTGAAAATAGCATCTGCACTATCAATAATAACTGCGAGACCGGCATCATAAACGGAGTCGCCCCCTACTGGCGCCTCGCCTGGCAACATAACTTTGGGGGCAACTACCTCGAAATCGGCACCTTCGGCATGCAGTCAAGCTTCCTGGGGGGATTCTACGGCCTCGGCGTCCCGGGGCTTGCCGATCAGTACACCGACACCGCAGTCGACAGCCAGTTCGACCGCCACTTCGGCGCCGACCTCTTGACGCTCTATGCGAGCTATGTGCACGAGCGCCAGGATCTGGCCTCAAGCTTTGCCTCGGGCGCAACACCGGTCCAGAACCTGAACCTCAATAATTTCCGGTTCACCGGCACCTATCAGTTCGGGCTGCATTACCAGGTGGGCGCGAGTTACTTCAACACCTCCGGCACCTCGGCCCCCGGCTGGTATAACATGAATACACCGTACGCCGCCGTCGGGAGTCCGGACAACGCCGGCGAGATCGTCCGCGCGACCTATCTGCCCTGGGAGAACACGCAGTTCACGCTTCAGTACACGGCCTACAATAAGTTTGCCGGTACTACGAACGGCGCCTCAA
>JAJYPQ010000500.1 GCA_021795255.1 Pseudomonadota bacterium | reverse complement strand
AAGCAGCGGGGATCGGTTCATGGGCCAAGTATCCGAAACGGCGCGCAAAATGTCTATCTTCATCGTGCGGCGACCATGACCGGAGCCCTCTATGTGGTGGCGACGCCCCTGGGGAATTTGGGTGATTTATCGCCCAGAGCGGTCGAGGTTCTGGGTTCGGTCGGGGTCATAGCCGCTGAGGACACTCGACACTCCCACATCCTGTGTCAGCACTGGGGTATCCATACCCCCCTTATCTCCCTCCACGACTACAATGAGCGCGCACGTCTGCGGTCGCTTATCGAGCGCCTGCAGGCCGGAGAGTCGATAGCTGTGGTGAGCGACGCTGGTACGCCGCTCATTAGTGATCCCGGCTATCTTTTTGTGCGCGCCGCCCGCCAGAGCGGGATACCGGTTTACGCGGTCGCCGGCCCGAGTGCCGTGATTGCCGCTTTGTCAGTTGCCGGCATTCCTTGTGATCGCTTCGCTTTTGAGGGGTTCCCGCCGTCGCAGGTGAGCGCGCGGCAGGCGTTTTTTGCGTCCCTGGTCCACGAGACAAGAACCCTTGTATTTTACGAATCGCCACACCGCTTAAGCGCTTCGCTTTTCGATCTTAGCCAAGCCCTGGGTGGCGACCGCGAGGCCGCGCTCATACGGGAACTCACTAAGCGTTACGAGGAAGGGATATTGGGTAGCCTCGCAACCTTGGCCGACGAGTTTTCGCAACGATTGGTCAAGGGTGAATGTGTTCTAGTCGTGCGCGGAGCCGAGGAGGTGCGCCGCGACGAAGACTGCGAGCGGGTTTTGCGTATTCTGCTAGAGGCCCTTCCCTTGCGGCAGGCGGTCGATTTAACGGTCGCTATCACGGGGGCAGCGCGCAAACCCCTCTATACGCTCGCCCTGAGCTTAAAGAAGCCGCAAGAGCACTCTTGATCACCGCGGGTCTTTTGGAAGCGATGAAAAGCCGCCACGCCGTGTAATTGTAAGGTGTCGACCTATAAATAAGTAATTTTAAATATTCGAATTAACTTGACATAGATCAGTTTTCTGCTTGAGAGGGGTGCCGCCTTGTGCCAGAATCTCCGACCGCAGGGCCCGGTTAAGAGGCAGGGGAACGCGAAACGCCTTGCACAGGCACAGGCCACAACGGTGTTCGGTAGGTAGCCAAGAGAGGGTAAGGTCAATGGTGAGAGCAGTACGCAAGGCAGTATCTCTGGGGGCCGGACTGGTCCTACTGATCGGGAGCGCTTACGCCGCCACGCCGGTGAAGGTTCCATCGATAGTGACGACAACCTGTTCGGCCTGTCATGGACTCAATGGCGTGTCGATGGTCCCTACATTTCCGAGCCTTGCGGCTCAGGGCGCACCTTACCTCGTTAAGCAAATAAGAGACTTCCAGAATCATACACGCGCCGATCCTCTGGCCCAGTCCATCATGTGGGCCATGGCGGCGACGATCCCTAAGAATAAGATTCACGAGATCGCCGATTATTTCGCCAGTCAAAAAGGCGCGCCGGGTGCTCCGGAAAACGCCAAGCTCGTGGCTGCGGGTCGGAAAATCTATATGGGCGGTGTAGCGAGTAACCATTTGCCCGCTTGTATGGCCTGTCACGGCGCGACCGGTCTCGGTCTTCCTCCGCTTTTCCCGCGGTTAGCGGGGCAGCATATGACGTATGTCGTGGCCCAACTGCAAGCCTTTAAGGCCAATCAAAGGACCAACGATCCTTTGGCGATCATGCGCACGGTCGCCAGTAAGTTATCGAATAAACAGATAGACGCGGTCGCCGCCTACGTTCGAACTCGCTAAAATTGGGGACTGGTATGCCGCATTACGAACCGCCTGCCGGATGTCTGAAGGGGCGCGCGGTATTGGTAACAGGGGCCGGTGACGGCCTCGGACGGGCTGTGGCGCTGGCCTACGGCCGCTATGGGGCCGAGGTCATTTTGCTCGGAAAGACGGTCGCGAAGCTCGAGGCCGTTTATGACGAGATCCTCAGTCTCGGCGGACCGGAGCCGGCCGTCTATCCCCTGGATCTTAGCGGGGCCTCGGCTCGGGACTACCGCCAACTGGCCGAGAACGTGCAAAACAAGATCGGCCATCTTGAGGGCATTCTTCATAATGCCGCCGTGTTGGAGCTTCTGACGCCGCTGGAATTTCATCCGCTTGAGGCCTGGGACCGTACCCTGCGGACCAACGTGACCGCACCCTTTCTTCTGACTCAAGCGTGTATACCACTTTTAAGAGCGGCACCTGATAGCGCGATTCTCTTCACGGGCGACGAATGCGCCGTGACCCCCAAAGGATATTGGGGCGCCTACGGAGCGAGCAAAGCGGCTTTGCATAATCTTGCGTTCATGTGGTCGCAAGAGTTGAGCGACACGGCTGTGCGTGTCCATGTGCTGGATCCCGGGCCTGTCCGCACCGAGATGCGGCTGCGTACCCACCCAGGGGCGCCGTTGTCGTCATGGCCGCTGCCGGCGGCGCTGGTGCCCGCGTACGTCTATTTTATGGGTCCCGAGGGCCGTAGCCGTCGGGACCCACTGATTTATGCTTCGGACTGGCTTGATAAGTCTGTAGATGACCGTCGGGAGACCGCGGTGTGAGCGAATTTTCCGTTGAGTGGATTGTACGGAAGGGGGGTCTTGGGGGCCGGAAGGTCGCTGCAAGGCAAAGGCGTTGGACGCTGAGGTGAAGGCATGGTAAAGACAGTCGAGGATACAAAAGACAAACCCGACATGGGGCGGCGGCGTTTCCTGACGGCGGCTACGTCGGTGGTCGGTGTGGCGGCTATAGGGACGGTTGCGGTGGCAATGGTGGAAACTCTCGAGCCTACGGCCGCCGAAGCGGCAGCTGCTGCGACCGTAGTGAATTTGAGCCCCGTCGAGGCCGGGATGCAATTGACGGTACCCTGGCAGAAAAAGCCTGTGATTATCGTGAATCGGACCCCGGCCATGCTGGCGACTCTGGCCGAGGCCGAGAGCAAGAAGCTGCTGAAAGATCCCAATTGCGACGTTCCCCAGCAGCCGCCTTATTGTAAGAACCAATATCGTGCGCGAAAGCCGGAGTGGCTTGTCATGGTGCGGATTTGTACGCACCTCTGCTGTATTCCCCATTATCGGCCGAAGAAGGCCAGTGTAACGCCTTGGTGGCTCGGAGGGTTCCATTGCCCTTGCCATGGTTCTATGTACGACCTTTCTGGGCGGGTCATTAAGGGATCGCCGGCTCCGCATAATATGGCGGTTCCCGAATACACCTTTTCTCCGAACGGGAAGACAGTGACGATTACGAAGATGTATCCATTGGCGCACTTGTGCTAAGTCGGACAGGCTCAGAACAGGGTAGGAGAGTCGCATGAGCAAATTTGGTGATTGGTTAAATGAACGGTTTCCCGCGCGGGAAATGATGCGGGAGCATATGACGGAGTACTACGCTCCGAAAAACTTCAACATCCTGTACTACACGGGATCGTTGTTGCTCCTTATGATCGTGTTGCAGCTGGTATCGGGCTTTTTGCTTATGGCCCATTACGTACCGACAAGCAAAGACGCGTTCAATTCGGTTCAGTGC
>JAJYPQ010000499.1 GCA_021795255.1 Pseudomonadota bacterium | reverse complement strand
CCAGATTCCCTCGCGCCCCGGGGACCAGCGCCTGTAGGGCCGTGCGCGTAAGCGTCTCCCGCGACAAGTCCGCCGAAAAGTGGTCTTCCAGGCCCTCTGTGAGGGTCAGGCAGACGCCGTTTATGGCAATGCTCTCGCCTAACACCCAGGGCACGCCGGCCCATCCGGGGGCGGCAATGGTAAGCTTGGCCCCCGGGCCTTGAGTCGTTTTGCGGACCACCGTGCCGACGGTTCCTACAAGTCCTGTGAACATGTCTACCCCTTTGCCTCAGGCGTCAGGGTCAGGCGCAGGTCCGCCCCCACCCGCCGCACATCCCGGTAGCGCCAGCGGAACTGAGCGCTCAACGCCGGAATAGAGAATTCGGCAAGACCGCGCCCCTGTCCGACAAGACTCGGCGCCATATACACCACCAATTCATCGATCAGGGCCGCCTTAATCGCCGCCCCAAGGAGCGTCGGCCCGGCCTCGATCAAAAGATCATTGATGCCAAGACCCGCCAGCGTCATCCAGGCGGCGTGAAGGTCCACCGCATGGCGATCCCCGCCCACGGCCAGGACCTCGGCCCCGGCCGCCCGCAGGAGCTTCGCTCGCGGGCCCTCGGAAACGGTCAGGATAAGGGCCGAGCCGGGCTCGGTCAGAACGCGCGCCTTAGGCGCCAGGGTGAGTCCGGAATCGAGTATCACGCGCAAGGGCTGGCGGGGCACCGCCCTATGCACCGTCAACCGCGGGTCATCGTGACGAATGGTGCCCATGGCGGTCAGGATGGCGCTGCTCTGTTCCCGCAGCGTCTGGACGTCGGCGCGCGCCTCGGGGCTTGTGATCCATTGGCTCTCGCCGTTTGGTAAGGCCGTGCGGCCGTCGAGAGACACCCCGACTTTCGCTAGCGCAAACGGCCGCTTGCGGGTCAGCCGGGACACGAACCCTCGGTTCAATTCCTGGGCCTCGGCACGCATGAGACCGACCTCAACTGCCACCCCTTGCGCCCTCAAGGCCGCAAACCCCCCGCCTTGCACGCGCGGGTCCGGGTCCTCCATGGCGGCCACAACACGCGCCACGCCGGCCATAAGCAAGGCCTCGGTACAAGGCGGCGTGCGCCCGACATGGCAACAGGGCTCGAGAGTGATATAGGCCGTAGCCCCGCGCGCCTCCTCACCGGCCGCCGCCAGGGCTAGGCGCTCCGCATGGGGCTCCCCGGCACGCTCATGGAAGCCTTGACCGACCACACGCCCCTCGCGCACCAGGACACAGCCGACGCGCGGATTGGGGTGGGTGGTGGCAAGCCCTTGGCGCGCGAGCCTAAGAGCCTGCGCCATATGGACGGAATCGACAGGGGTCATCACGGCTTACGCGAGACATCGCTCGCGTGAGCCTGATCCTCCAAGCGCTCCATCTCCTCGCGAAAGGCGTTCAAGTCCTGGAAGCTGCGATAGACCGAGGCAAAGCGCACATAAGCGACCTTATCGAGGGCCCGCAACTGCTCCATGATCCACTCGCCTATCTGGCGACTCGCGACCTCGCGCTCACCGCTCCCAAGCAAGGATCGCCGGACATAGGCCACGATGGCGTCGATCTGGGTGGCATCTATGGGCCGCTTCTCTAGAGCACGCTGAAGACCGGCCCGCAGCTTCGCTTCATGAAACGGCTCGCGTCGGCCATCGGACTTGATGATCTGCGGCAAACGCAACTCGGCGTGCTCGAAGGTCGTGAAACGTTCACGACATGCCAGACACTCGCGCCGCCTGCGCACGGCATCCCCCTCGTCGGCGAGGCGGGAGTCTATGACCCGCGTATCCTCAGCGAAACAATAGGGGCAGCGCATGGCTCTACAGGCTTACCTCGTCGCTATAGACCGGAAAACGGGCGCACAGGCCCAACACCTCCCGGCGGACACGCTCGCGCAAGGCGGCATCCTCCGGACGTTCCAGGATGTCGCATACCCAGCCGGCCAGCAGGCGGGTCTCGCGTTCCCCAAAGCCCCGAGTCGTGATGGCCGGCGTCCCAAGCCGGATCCCGCTCGTCACGAAGGGCGAGCGCGGGTCGTTTGGCACGGCGTTTTTGTTGACCGTGATATGGGCCTGCCCCAAGGCCTCTTCCGCGGCCTTGCCGGTCACCGGTCTCTCGATCAGGTCGACCAACATCAAGTGATTGTCGGTACCGCCCGACACGACCTTGAAGCCGCGGCCCATGAGGGTATCGGCCATGGCTTGCGCGTTCTTCACGACCTGCTGCTGGTAGCTCTGGAATTCCGGGGTCAGGGCCTCGGCGAAGGCCACGGCCTTGCCCGCGATCACATGCATCAAGGGACCGCCCTGGGTGCCAGGGAAAATCATGCTGTTCAAGCGCTTCTCGAGATCGGGATTGGCACGCGCCAAGATCAAGCCGCCGCGCGGCCCCCGCAAGGTCTTATGAGTAGTCGAGGTCGTGACGTCGGCGATCCCGACAGGGCTCGGATAGAGGCCCGCCGCGACAAGCCCCGCGACATGGGCCATATCGACGACCAGATAGGCCCCGACCTCGTCGGCTATGGCCCGAAAACGCGTCCAATCGATGAGCCGCGAGTAAGCGCTAAAGCCCCCGACGATCACGCGCGGCTTATGGGTGCGGGCGAGCTTGGCCACCTCGTCGTAGTCGATGAGACCGGTCGCCGGGTCGACGCCATAGCTCACGGCATGAAATAGCTTGCCGGAAAAGTTGACCTTGGCCCCATGGGTCAAGTGCCCGCCATGCGCGAGACTCATGCCGAGGATCGTGTCGCCGGCATTGATAAGCGCGAGATAGGTCGCGGCGTTGGCCTGCGATCCGGAATGCGGTTGCACATTGGCGTAATCCGCCCCGAAGAGCTTACGGGCGCGCTCGATGGCCAAGGCCTCGACCATATCCACATATTCGCAACCCCCGTAATACCGTTTGCCCGGGTAGCCCTCGGCGTACTTATTGGTAAGACAAGAGCCTTGGGCGGCCATGACGCGCGGGCTCGTATAGTTCTCCGAGGCAATGAGCTCGATATGGTCTTCCTGCCGCAGACGCTCCTTGTGCATCGCCTCCCACAAAGGGCGATCGTAGTCCTTCAGGGTTTTCTTGCTAAACATCAGGTTCCTCTTGGTTGCGCCCTACCACAAACGCTAAGAATACCTGATTCCCGACCGACATGCATGACCTCGGCCTAGATCTCGCCAGCCCGCGCCAGAAACTCCGTATAGTCGAGATAATGGCAGCCGTCGCAGGAAAAGCGCAGCCCCACCACGCCGGTCATGATGTTGAGCGAACCGGTCCTTAGGTAAATTCGGGAGTCCTGAAAGCGCAGGCGCTTAAATTGGGCCAGAATCGCCCCTATGGCCGACATCGGCAAAGCGGTTTGGGGGGGATAGGGCCTCCGGGGATAGAGGCGACAGACCGTGTGCGACAAGAATTCGTCCATGAGATGAACCCGGTCATGCCAGGGGTCGTTCAAAAACCAGAGCGTCACCTGGCCTGTGGAAAAATGGATCTTGGCATGGAAAACGCCACGCGAACTGACAAGCACCCGCACCCGCGCCAAGACTTGGTCCAGT
>JAJYPQ010000498.1 GCA_021795255.1 Pseudomonadota bacterium | reverse complement strand
GTATGGGCACTATTCGCCACGACGATCCGCGTTTGACGGTGCGCCGTGCCAATGCGCGTCAGCCCTTGCGCGTGATACTCGATTCCGGACTCACTCTCATGCCCCGGGCACGTGTGTTGGCAAAGCCCGGCGAGGTCCTCGTCCTCACAGTCTCTGAGGGGCCGCGCGCCGAGGCCTTGCGGGCACAAGGCGCCCAGGTGATAGCAGTGGGTGGGATTGCCCATGCAGTCGATCTCCACGCCGCGTGGACGACCCTGGCAGGCCTTGGCATCAATGATCTTTTGATCGAGGCCGGCCCCACGCTCCTTGGGGCGGTGCTTGGTGCCGGGCTCATCGACGAATGGCTGGTGTATATGGCGCCGAGTCTTATCGGGAACGGACGTCCGCTCGCCGAATTTACCATTCCAACGCTGCGCGCGCAGAGCCGTTGGCATTATCGGGACGTACGGCGGGTGGGCCCGGATCTGCGCCTGACCTTGACCGCGGCCGCGGAGGACTAGGACATGTTCACAGGGCTTGTAGGAACCGTCGGCACGGTAGTCCGCAAAGCGATGCAAGGGCCGGGAGCTCAGCTTACGATCGCCGCCGCCGGGTGGGCCAGCGCACCCTGGGTGTTAGGCGAAAGTATCGCCGTAAATGGTGTATGTCTGACCCTCACAGACGGTCACGAGGATCAGTTCTCGGCCGACTTATCGCGGGAGACGCTCGCGCGCACGGCGCTTCAGGCGCTTGCGCCCGGGGCGTATGTGAATCTGGAACGTGCGCTTAAGGTGGGGGACGCCCTGGGCGGCCATATGGTGTCGGGGCATGTCGATGGGGTTGCCACGGTAGGGCGCCTACAGCGCGAGGGCGAAGGCCGTCTGTTGACGCTCGAGATTCCCGAGGATCTCACCCGCTATGTCGCCCGCAAGGGCTCCTTGTGCGTAGACGGGGTCAGTTTGACGGTCAATACCATTGTCGGCACGCAGGCCTCGTTTGCGCTCATCCCGCATACCTTGAGCGCCACGACCTTAAGCGTGCTCGAACCAGGCATGGTCGTCAATATTGAGGTCGATCTCATCGCCCGCTACCTGGAACGACTCGTACAAAACCCTTAAGGGGCGATGGCGAAGCGCGTTTGGCTCCGGGCTATGAGCAGCGGCGGTCCTTTGGCCCAACGGGCATAGAGCAGGCTTACAATGCGGTAGTGGCCGAATGGCGCCGAAGGCGGGATAGGAAGCGTCAGTTGGCCCCTGTAAGCCCCGCTTCGCGAGATGTCGTGGCCCACGAAGGCCCGGTGTTCGGCGACCAGCCGGCCGTGCCTATAAAAGTCCCGTACCTCGACGATATGGAGCGGTCCCGGCCCGCGCAGGAGCGTAAGACGCTTAGTGAGGATAAGCGAGCCGCAGCGCTGTCCGACCTCCGGGGCCACCGAGATCTGGTAGGCCAGGACGCGTAGTGCCCCGGCCGTCAAGGCCCCGAGCGGATGGGCGGAGGCGTAGGGTGTCGACCAACTGGTTGCGACCGCGCAGTGTCCGGTCTGCGCCGAGGGCCTGGGGACAGAGACCCTGCGTGGCGGCAGCGGGACGCAAGCAATCAGGATGGCGGTAAGGCTAACCGCCCCAAGCGTGCGCCAGCGCCGCATAAGCCCCCGGATGAATGGCGGTCTTTTCGGCCGCGGTATGAGTGGGTTGGGCCGCTTGAGACACGTCGTGCGGGCTTGCTTTAGGCCCTTCGCCGTGGGCGAGTCGCGCGACGGTATGCGCCAGATGAATAACCGGCCGCAGGGCCTCGTGCCTATGGGGCCAGCTGATCTTGGCCGCAAAGAGTATGGTGACGATCAGTAAGGTGAGTAATACCCCCAACCGCCGATGGCCGCTAGCCGGTCGCCCCCACCCGGGACGCTCATGGAAGGCCGGCAGCATGGGATTGATCGAAGGCTCGTCAAAGACATCAAGCGGCCCCGAGTGGGGGGGCATGGAGGACGGCGTTGCGGTCTCCGTCGGCGGTTCTTTGAGGTCCTCACCTGGTGGCGCCAAGGTGGCCGATGCTTTAAGCGCCAAAGCCGATACCTCCGCTGGGGACTCGTCCGCCGCCTCGGGTAGCCCGCCTAGGGCTATTCGGAAGGCACGGGCCGTGGCGAAGCGCCCGAGCACGGCCCCGCGCGCGATGTCCGCGAGCGTGCCCTCCTCGGTGGCTAATAATTCCTGCATGAGTCGTCCGGCGGCGCGCACGTCGTCGGCCGGCATGGGTGGGGCATCGCCTAAGCTCGTTTGCCGGAAATCGAGAAGCTTAATGCGCTGATCGGTGGTCAAAAAGACGTTGTCTGAACGTATCGCGCCATGGGCCAAGCCCTGGCCGTGGACCAACTCCAAGGCGCTCAAGAGGGCAACCATCCAGGTCCGAATAGGGGCCTCGGGCAAGATCTCGAGACGCTCTCGTCGCGCCTTTAAGGTCTCTCCGACTAGGTATTCGAGGACCAAGGCGGGGGGCTGAGCCCAAAGGCCATGTAAGGTTACGATGTGCGGGTGATTGAAGCGCGCTAGGATACGTCCTTCGGCGATGACCGAGACCGCCCCGCGCGGGCTTGTTTTTAAGGCCACGGGCCGATCGAGGGCGAGGTCTTGGCCCATGTAAACCGTGCTCCGGTTACTGGTTGAGAGGGTGCTCAAGACCAGATAGGAGCCGAGCGCCCGCCCGGGCTCGAGCATCGGTGTTTGCGGTTCGTTACGGTCGGTTCTATGCGGTTCCATCGACTTCCATCCCTTGGTCAGTCATAATTTGAGGCCGGTCAGCCGACCACTTGCCAATAAACACTCCATGCCTATTAGCCCTATCCCGGAAATCATAGCCGAACTGAAGGCCGGTCGGATGGTCGTTATCATGGACGATGCCGACCGCGAAAATGAAGGCGATTTGTTGATGGCCTCCCAGGTCGTCACGCCGGACGCCGTCAATTTTATGGTACGTCACGGACGCGGCCTGGTCTGTCTGACTTTGACCCCAGAACGTTGCCAGCAATTGCACCTTGAGCCCATGGTCAAGGAGAACGGGTCGCGCTACGCGACTCGTTTTACCGCCTCGATCGAGGCCGCCGAAGGCGTGACTACCGGCATCTCGGCTGCCGATCGCGCACATACCATTCTCGCCGCCATTGCTCCTGACGCCAAGCCCCGGAACCTGGTGAGCCCCGGCCACATCTTTCCGATCATGGCCCAAAGGGGCGGTGTGTTGGCGCGCGCTGGTCACACCGAGGCCGGGGTCGATTTAGCGAGACTTGCCGGTTTTGAGCCGTCTGCTGTCATATGCGAAATCCTTAAAGATAATGGCGAGATGGCCCGCCAACCGGAGCTCGAGGCATTCGCCGCTGAACACCACCTGAAGATCGGCACCATAGCGGATCTCATTCATTATCGCCTACAACATCAATCGAGTGTGCACCGCCTAGATGAGCGGTCGATCACCACCGTTCACGGGTCGTTTCGGCAAGTGGCGTATCACGATGACATCGAAGATCGCGTCCATCTTGCGCTGGTTCGTGGCAATCTCGATGATCGACCGATCCCGGTCCGGGT
>JAJYPQ010000497.1 GCA_021795255.1 Pseudomonadota bacterium | reverse complement strand
CCCCACCTTCAAGACAAGGCTATGTAGCTCAGCTGGTTAGAGCGCGGCACTCATAATGCTGAGGTCGGTGGTTCGAGTCCACCCATAGCCACCATATAAAACAAGCACTTAGGCGATGTATTGCCCCTACCCTATTCCGGTTTTGCTGTAACCTCGCTGTAATGCGGCCCCGTTCGTGATAAAGTTTTATCCGGAAACACGGACAACAGGGGGCGTATGGCATCGTTCATTCCGCGCAAGGGGCCTGGGGGTAAGCGAGTCTGGCAGGCGCATGTCCGGCGCCGGGGCTATCCTGCGCAGGTCCACACCTTCGATACCAAAGCCGAGGCCGAGGCATGGGCGGCCGTCATTGAATCTGAGATCGCGCGGGGTGTGTTTGTCTCGCGTGCCGAGGCGGAGAACACGACCTTGGGGGAGGCCCTCGATAGGTACGAGCGCGAGGTCACCCCCAAAAAGAAAAGCCGCAGCGATGAACGATACAAGCTCGGGGCTTGGCGTTCGAGCGGCCTGGCGGCCCGCTCCTTAGCCTCTATCCGAGGGAAAGACCTGGCGGCATGGCGAGACGCTGAGCTCACCCGCGGTTCCGCCACGGGCACCGTGCGCCGCAAGTTGGCATTATTGGCACATCTCTTTAAGGTCGCGCGGAAGGAATGGGGCATGGAGTCATTGGCAAGCCCCGTGGATACCATTCAGTTACCTCCTCCTGGCCAGGCCCGCGATCGCCGCCTTCAGGGCGATGAGTACGCCCGCCTCCTGGCGGCCGCCCAGGCCTACGGCGGTGAGATTGGTCCCCTCATCACTTGGGCCATCGAGACCGCCATGCGGCGCGGGGAGATTGCGGCCATGCGTTTGGAGCACCTCGACCGCCAGGCGCGGGTGTTGCTGATTCCGGAGACGAAGACGGGCACGCCCCGGCGGATACCGCTGTCCACGACGGCCGTCGCCACCCTCAATGCGCTCCCACGTCGTCCAGACGGCCACGTATGGAGCATGCGCCCGGACTCCATCTCGCAGGCCTTCGAGCGGGTCTGCAAGGCCGCCGGCATTACGGGACTGACCTTCCACGACTTGCGCCATGAGTCGGCCTCCCGGCTCTCGGAAAAGGGGTTTGGCGTTATGGAGGTCGCGGCCATCACCGGGCACAAGACCATGCAGATGGTGAAGCGGTATACGCACTACCGAGCGGAGGATTTTGTGGGGAGGTTGGATTAAGGTCAGCGCGCTGTGCAGGCTTGTACATAATTACCCGAACGCTTACCATCATCGTAATTTCAAAAAATCAAGGGCATCGTGGACACACTAAGCCCCGTTGAGCGCAGTCGGCGCATGCGCCTTATCCGCAGTAAGGACACTGGTCCAGAGCGAACCGTTCGGCACCTCGTACACCGCATGGGGTATAGGTATCGACTACATCGCGAGGATCTGCCCGGTCGTCCAGATCTTGTTTTCCCTTCTCGCCGCTGCGTTATCTTTGTGCATGGGTGTTTTTGGCACCGACACACCCACTGTTTACTCGCGCGGTGGCCGAAATCGCGCCTGGACTTTTGGAAGCCGAAGCTTGACGGTAATAAAGCGCGCGATGCGCGTCATCTGCGGGACTTGAAACATCTTGGCTGGCGGCCTCTGACTGTTTGGGAATGTGAGCTGTCAGATCTAGCGCGTGTTGAGCGGGCTGTGCGGGTGTTTTTGGAGGGGAATCTATGAAGGCCTTGGAGTTATTCGCTGGCGCGGGCGGGCTGGCCATGGGTCTGGAGCTTGCGGGATTTGAATCGGTGGGCGTGGTGGAGTGGGACTCGTGGGCCTGCGCGACCATACGCGAGAACCAATCGCGCGATTTCCCATTGGCTCGCGCTTGGCCCCTTATCGAGGGGGATGTCCGCGCCCTGGATCTCTCGGCATTCCCGGAGGACCTTGATCTCGTCGCGGGTGGCCCCCCATGTCAGCCCTTCTCCCTTGGCGGAAAGCACCGCGCGCATGACGACGAACGCGATATGTTTCCCGCCACGGCGCATGTCATTCGCACGCTACGCCCGCGCGCGTTCATCATCGAGAACGTCAAGGGTCTCACGCGTAGCGCCTTCGCGAATTATTACCAATATATCCTGCTTCAGCTCGAGTTTCCCACCGTCACCCGCCGAGGCCGCGAGGACTGGCGCGACCATCATAAGCGGCTACAGCGAGAAAAGACCTCCGGCCGCCTGCATGACGGCCGGCACCTCGCCTATAACGTCGTGGCGTCCCTCGTGAACGCCGCGGACCACGGCGTGCCGCAACGGCGCGAGCGCGTTTTTATTGTTGGCTTCCGGGATGACCTGGGGATCACATGGAGTTTCCCGAGGGAGACGCATTCGCCCGAGATGCTGTTTCGGGATCAATGGGTTACCAGGGCTTACTGGGAGCGCCACCGCGTCCCGTCTCGCCTCAGGCCCAGTCCGCCCGCGGGCCTTCGGGCCCGGATCGACCGCGAGCGGGCGCAACCCCGCATCGGCTTGGCCGAGACCCTGGCTCCCTGGCGAACCGTGCGAGACGCGCTTGTTGGACTGACCTCGCCCGAGAAGTCACGGCCCCGGGCGATACTGGCGAATCATGTCTACCAGCCCGGCGCGCGCGCCTACCCCGGTCACACGGGGAGCCCCTTGGACCTGCCGGCCAAAACCCTCAAGGCGGGCGATCATGGCGTTCCAGGGGGCGAGAACATGCTCGTGGACGTCAGTGGCGCGTGCCGCTATTTCACGGTGCGGGAGTCGGCGCGTCTCCAGACCTTTCCCGATGGCTACGTCTTTCATGGGTCTTGGACGGAGACGATGCGCCAGCTCGGCAATGCGGTGCCGGTCGCCCTCGCCCGGGTGGTGGCCAGCAGTGTCGCCGAAAAGCTGATTGCCGCCGACATGGCCGGAGCGATCCGTCGGCAACGGGGCCGGGTGGCGTGAGCGATATTCGGGTCTATAACCCCCTGGACAAGCAAAACTTGGGCACGAGCGTGATGGACGCCATGCTCGAGGACGCCGCGCGGCCCCTGGAGAGTCTGGCCGAATTCGAGGGCGCCGGCATATACGCGATCTATTACGCGGGCGATTTCCCGGCCTACGCGGCCTTGAGCGCGCGCAATCGCGACGGACGCCTGGATATGCCCATTTACGTGGGAAAGGCGGTGCCCGCCGGGGCGCGCAAGGGTGACATAGGCTTGAATTTGCCCATGGGCAAGGCGCTTTATAAACGGCTCGCCGAGCATCGAGAGAGCCTGCGATCCGCGGAAAATCTCTCGGCCGAGGACTTTCACTGCCGGTTCCTGGTCGTGGACGACATCTGGATCCCCTTGGCCGAATCATTGTTGATCGCGCGCTTCGCCCCGGTCTGGAACAAGATCGTTGATGGATTTGGGAATCACGATCCGGGCAAGGGGCGCTACGAGGGCGTTTGTCCCCGCTGGGATGTCCTGCACCCGGGTCGGGGATGGGCGGCGCGGTGCAAGCCGCGCGCGGAGACCGCGCAAACGATTCAGAGCGAGGTTACGCAGTATCTATCCAACACGATCGTCTGACGAGACCAATCTCGGCTACGGTCCAG
>JAJYPQ010000048.1 GCA_021795255.1 Pseudomonadota bacterium | reverse complement strand
ACAAACGCGTGAAAAAAAGGGGGGCCTCAAGGGGTACGGTCGGTAGGTGCATGGCTGCGCCCAATCGACTGTTCTCATGAACTAAGGCTATAGGAAAAAGTGCCCCCTGGCACGGTGTAAGGTAGCTATACCTATGGCGGCGAAAGGCGCGATATCGGAGCGTTACGATATCCGATTGCAGCATCGGTAAGGCGGCCTTTTTCGGTCGCCTGGAGTCGCTGCCGGCGCCCTCTTAAAAGAGGCACGGTCTCGCGTTCCCGATCCAAGGCATGCGTAGGGTGTCTATGAAAAGGGGTAGCGTATGAAAAAAACGATCATCGTGGCGGGCAATGGATTTGCATCCGTCTTTTTCATCATGTATTTCCTAGACAGTCCCATTTTTCCATTCGTGGCGGCTATCTTTCGGAGGTTATATTCCCGTTACGACATCACCCTCATTGGCAACGGGACTTTTATTTATTTTCCAGCGATCCCCGAGTTTTTAACGAAAAAGCGAAATAAGAAAGGCATTACCGTCGACATTCGCCCGTTTCTATGGCGGAGAAACATTCGCTTTGTCGAAGGTGAGGTCGTCGAGCTGCAGGATGGCGGTCGAACTGTGGTCACAGATCGGGGCACCTATCGCAACGATATTTTATTTTTGGGGATCGGGCCGAGTTTCCGGAAGGAGGACATCCCTGGTACGGCCGAGCACACTTACTCGCCCTGCTATGGGCCGGACGATATGGATCGCTTTATGGTCAAGCTCGATGCCCTAGATAGCGGGATTATTTACGTCGGTTTTACAATCAATAGGAAGGATGGCTTTGTCGCGGGCCGCACGGGCCCCATGTATGAATGCGCCTGTCTTTTGGATTCGGCGTTAAGGGCGAGGGGCGTCCGTGATCGCTTCGAGATCCATTTTTTCTCTCCTGACCGCAGTCCGGGTGACAAGGGGCCGCTCACTGATCGGCTCGTGGAGCGGGAGATCATTCGCGACGATGGCTATTCGCCTGAGAAGTTTGTCGACGGTGGGATGATCGATCACGATGGAACGTTCCGCAAAGCGGACCTCGTCCTTTATTCGGCGGCCATGACCGGCCCGCCGCTTATACAGCAATCACGCTGCCTGCCCGCGTCAGTCGGCGGCCATATCGATGTGGATCGATATGGCCAGGTTAAGGGCTTGCGCCATGTGTATGCCGCTGGCGATTGCGCCGCCCATGAAGCGCCGCCACCGTGGGTGCCCCATCAGGCGCATATGGCAGAGCTACGGGCGCAGGCTGCCGCCCGGAATATGAGAGCGGTGTTAACCGGGCAGGATGCGACCCACGCGTACCGACATGAGTTGTCGTGCATCCTGGATATGGAGAACGATGGTATGTGGATGCATATCTCTGAGGACGGCAGGCCGCCTTTCAAGGGCATCTTTCCGAAGCGATCACGGCATCTTATCCGGGTCAAAATGCTGCTCGAACGGATATTTCTTTTTTATCTTCGACACCTTTAATTGCAACTTCGGCGACGACTAGAGGGGGTTCTGTGGGTAAGGGAAACGAGGCCGATAGAGTGCATATCTTGGGAGACGAGAATGGGAGAAAAACGCGGATTATCCACGCTCTGCGTGCATGGTGGAGAGCTTAAGGATGTCTATGGGGCGCCGCATACGCCACTCTACGATACAACGACCTTTGCGTTCGATTCGACCGCAGATCTTCTGGATGTAGTCGAGGGTCGTAAATCGGGCGCGCTTTACACCCGGTACGGGCTCAACCCGACCATTCTAGGTCTCGAAGCCAAGCTTGCGCTGCTGGAAGGGGCGCAGTCGGCGCTGGCATTTGGGTCCGGCATGGCCGCCGCGGCCGCGCTTTTTTTGGCCCATGGGCGCGAGGGCATAGTGTGTATTGGCGATGCCTACGGCGGCACGCTTGATCTTCTCGAAAAACAGTTGCCGCTTCTCGGTATCCCCACCCAGCTTCTGCTTACCCAGGAAGCGAGCCGCCTGGCCACCATCCTTGGCGGATCAAAAAAGCTGGTGTTCTTCGAGACACCGACAAATCCCGCGCTTGAAATCATCGATATTCGCCGTATGGCGAGTCTTGCACACGACTTCGGCGCCTTAGTAGCCGTGGATAACACTTTCGCCTCCCCTGTCAATCAGCGGCCTTTGGCATGGGGGGCAGACATCGTAGTGCATAGCGCCACCAAATATCTGGGTGGCCACAGCGATCTGACGGCGGGCGCTTTAATGGGGTCGGAGGCCTTGCTTGCGCCCATTCGAGCTTGGCGCAGCAATTTCGGGCAGACCATCGCGGCCGAAACCGCGCAGCTTCTGGCGCGTAGCCTGCGTACGCTGGTAGTGCGGGTGGAGCGTCATAATGAAAACGCCGCGGCGGTGGCGCGGGCCTTGCGTGGCCATGAACGCGTGAGGGCCGTCTTTTACCCGGGCCTCGCGGACCATCCAGGCCACGAGATCGCGTGTCTTCAGATGCAGGGCTTCGGCGGCATGGTGACCATGGATGTCCAGGGTAACGCCGCAGATGCAGCGCAGATCGTCGATCGCTTGCGGCTGATCAAGATCGCACCCAGCTTAGGTGGCGTAGAGAGCCTCGTCACGCAGCCTATTACGACGACCCATCACAACCTCCCGATCGCGGAGCGGGCTCGGCGTGGCATCACCGATACGATGATCCGGCTGTCGATCGGACTCGAAGATCGAGACGACCTTGTGTTCGATCTGAGGCGGGCACTGGGATAGCTGTCCCCGCCTATCCAGTGTGATGCTTCGTTCTGTCCGGAAGTGCCAACAAGAGCACCCAGGGCGCTAGAAGTCGCCATGGTCTCGCTCGTGGCTGTGATCCTTCCCTAAAACCATATACATGGCTGGTACCACGAATAAGGAAAAGAGCGAGCCCAGACCAAGGCCCGTAAAGATGACAAGGCCCAAGGCAAAGCGCGCCGCCGCTCCCGGTCCCGAGGCCAGCAGCAAAGGAATGACGCCGACCATCATGGCACCTGTAGTCATAAGGATCGGTCGCAGACGAATGGATGAGGCCTTTTCAACCGCCGCACGCTTACTCAGCCGCTCCTGTCTCTGGGCCTCGTTTGCGAACTGCACGATCAAAATTCCCTGTTTCGTGATAAGACCGATCAAGGTAATCAGGCCCACTTCGGTGTAGATGTTGATCGTGCCCAAGCCCACGCTTAAAAATATGAGCGCTCCGCTAATGGACATAGGCACCGTCACCATGACGATCAAAGGATCGCGGAAGCTTTCAAACTGAGCCGCCAGCAAAAGGTAGATCAAAAGAATTGCCAAAAAGAACGTGATCAATAGACCGCTTCGGGCATGCATGAACTGCCGCGATTCACTGGCGTAATTTACGCTAAATCCCTGCGGAAAAATCCTGTGCGCCTGCACACGCAGAAACGAAAGCGCTTGACTCATAGTGACGCCCGGCATCGGGACCGCTTGAATGGTTGCCGAATTCATCTGTTCGAACTGTGGCAAAAATTGCGGTTCGACCTGAGTCTTGATCGAAACCACAGTCGACAACGGGACCATATGGCCGCCCGTCGTCTGTAGATAGAAATTCTTCAGAAGCCCGGCGTTTTCTCGGAACCGGTCCGACACCTGCGGAATCACCTCGTAACTTCGACCCTTCAGGTCAAAGCGGTTAATGTAATTACCGCTTAAAAGTGGCTGCAGGTTGGCCGCGATAGATTGCATGCTCATACCCAGGGCAGCGGCCATATTGCGATGGATGTGCAAGACCACTTGCGGATTGTCGTAACGCAGATCCTTGGCCACATAGGCGAAAAGGCCGCTACGCTGGGCAATGCCCACCAAGCGGTTCGCCACCGCATTGATCTTCTTGTAGCCGGCGCTCGCCTGAATAACAAACTGCACCGGCGGGCCTCCTGCAGACCCTGGGAGCGATGGCTTTTGAAAAACCGCGAGTTGCAGTCCCGGAATATGCGACACCGCCTTTTGGATGACAGGTTGCAACTTCATCGTGGTAATGGACCGCTTGTTCCAAGGTACAAGATGCATGCCGGCGATCATGGAGTTAGTGCCGGCCCCCGTCGGCGAGAAGCCCGTGATCATGAAGCTTTTATCGTAGACCTTAAACTTTTTGAAATCGCGAATGATCTGCAGACCATACTTGCGCAAGTAGCCCGGGGTCGCGGTGGGGGGCGCCGTACCCGCAACGAATATTACGCCTTGGTCTTCCTGGGGCGCCAACTCCTGGCGTGTGGACACGAACAGAAAATAAACGCTCGTGAGCATAACCGCGGCGAACAGCAAGGTGACGGGCAAGTAGTCAAGAGTGCTATGCAGATGCTTATCGTAATAGCTGCGAAGCCGTTCGAAACGCTCGTCGATGATTCGAGCGAGGCCGTGGGGTGGATTCTGCTTCAAAACCCGCGATGACAGCACCGGGGACAGCGTAAGCGCCACGATCATGGACACAAGCACGGTAGAGACAAGAGTAAACGCGAATTCGGAAAACAAACTGCCGGTAAGCCCGCCCATAAAACCTATCGGCGCAAAGACCGCGACGAGCGTGGTCGACATGACAATGATAGGGGTCATGAGCTCGCGCCCTGAGAGCAGAGCTGCATCTATAGGGGATCGACCTTCCTCGATATGACGATGAATGTTTTCGACAACCACGATGGCATCATCAACCACCAAGCCAATCGCGAGTACGATCGCAAGCAAGGTCAACAGATTGATCGTAAAGTGCATCATCCACATGAGAAGACCGCCACCTATAACCGAGAGCGGAATGGCCACCGCTGGGATAAGTGCGGCCCGCAGAGAGCCTAGGAACATCAGAATCACCATGATCACGACGACCAAGGTGATGCCGATGGTCACGATAATCTCGTGCAGCGCGGCCGTAATGTAGGTGCTCGCATCATAGGGGATGCTCGCATGTAAACTCGGAGGAAACTGCGCCTTGAGACGGGTCAAAGCGCGACGAACACCGTGGGCCACATCCAGGGAATTGGCGGAAGGGGTCGGTTGTATCCCAATGTAGGCCGCCGTCGTCCCATTGTAAAAGGCCTGGGATGTGTAGTTTTGCGCGCCCAACGTTACGCGCGCCACATCCCGTAGACGCACCAGGGTCGGACCATCGTGGGCGACCACCAGATTGCGGAAGCCTTGGACCGTGGATAGGCTGGTCGTGGCCCGGATGACTTCGCCTATCATGGCGTTACGAGTGCGGCCAACGGCCGATATGTAGTCGTTGCTGGCTAGGGCGGCAGCCACTTGGGAGGGGTCGACATGCAAGGCGGCCATTTCTACTGGGTTGAGCCACACCCGCATGGCGAACGTGTTGCCCGAACCGGTGCCGGCCGGCACGATCTGAGCCTGGCTCACGCCATGGACCGAGACCAGGCCCGGCTGAACTACTCGCAGGAGATAATCCGTGATCTGCTGCTGGGTCATGTGGTGACTGTAGAAGGCGATGTACATAAGGTCGGTTGAATCGCCGACGGTCACGTTGATGATCGGGAGTTGGCTGCCGGTGGGGAGCTTATTGACGACCTGTTGGATCTTCGACTGAATGTTGGCGACCGCCGCGTTCGGGCTGTAATTCAGCTTCATGTAGGCGGTGATGGTCGAAACGCCCTCGGCGCTTGAAGAGGTCATGTAGTCGATGCCCGGAGCGGAGGCTATGACTCGTTCAAGCGGTGTGGTCAAAAAGCCCTGTACGGTCTGGGGGGTGGCACCCGGGTAGATGGTAGAGACGATCACCGTGGTATTGGTCATCTTCGGGTACTGACGCACGGTCATGCCCACATAAGCGCGCACGCCCAAAAGGAAGATCATGAGGCTTAGGGCGGTCGCTAAAACCGGACGGCGGATAAAATAATCTGTGAAGGTCATGAGTACGCCTTACGGCTGTGTGGCATTGTTGATCGCAATCGGCATACCGTTGCGCAATTTCACTTGACCTGCCGTTACGACGGTCTCCCCGGCCTTAAGCCCGCGTCGAATTGACACAAGGCCATGGCGTTCGCGGCCAGTTGTCACGACCTGCTGGCGCGCCATGAGCCCGTCGTGACCCTTGATCGTCGCGTGCTCTACGACATAGACAGTATCGCCATATGTGTTATATGTAAGAGCCGCGGGCGGCACCGCGAGCACGGCTCGTGTTCGCCGACTAAGGATACGTATCCGCCCGAACATGCCCGGACGAAGCGCGCTTTTCTGGTTAGGAACAAGGGCCTGCACCAAAATATTGCGGGTCGTGGGGTTTACAGTCGCGTCGATGGCGTGGACTCGACCGGGGAAAACCCGGTGTGGATAAGCATCAACTGAGACCTGAACATTTTGGCCTATCTTGATGCGGGCAAACTCGCTCTGAGGGACGGTGAAATTGGCATAGAGGGTCGCGTAGGATTGGAGATCGACAATGGCGGCGCCCGGCGCCAAATATTGGCCGAGATCGACCTGCCGAATACCTAGAATACCGCTGAATGGGGCCCGGAGCGCCAGTTCGTTGATGGAGGCGCGATCGCCCGCGACGCGCGCCAAGGCGCCGCGGAAGGTCGCAAGGGCGCTATCGAGTTGCGCTTGGCTCGCCGCCCGCTCTCCAAAAAGGAGCTTGGTCCGGCGTAGGTTGGCGGACGCCAAATGGGTCTGGGCGATGTCGTAGGCGAGTTGGGCTACTTGAGGCTGGTCATTAACTTGCGCAAGTAAGGCCCCACGGCGCACTGCCTGGCCGGAATGAAAGGCGATGCTAGTGACAACGCCGGGGAGCTGCGCTGTGACCGTAACTCCCTGAATGGCCGCCAGGCTCGCCACACTCCGAATTCGCTGATGCCACAGGACGCGCCGAACTTTAGCCGTCGAAACGGTCACGACCGGCATGCCGCGCGCGCTCATGAACTCATGGATCTTGTAATTTACAAACGCCTTCCAGCCGAAAATCCCCGCGAAGACCACGGCAAGGATGATAGCGACCAGAATCATGCGTTTTTTCATGGCTTGTTCCTTTGAGACTTGGCTGGCGATACAGAGGGGGACACGGTCTTTGTCGTGGTCGCTTGCGGTGGACCGAGCAAAGCGGCAGCCGGTGGCAGCCGACCGCCGCCTATGGCGGTGTACAAGGCTACGGTATCGAGGTAACGCTGGGCCTCGGCGCGGACATAGGCGATGCGGGCCTGACTATAGAGGGCCTCGGTGGTCAAAAGCGACAGCGAATCAATGGCGCCGGCCCTATAGCTTTCTTGGGCCAGAGTGAGGGCCTCGCGCGACGCTCGATAGGCGGCCCGTTCATCGCTCAGGGCCTGGGCATCATGGGCAAGCGCTCTTAACACGCCGGCCACCTGCTGAAAGGCGCCAAGGACGGTGGCGCGGTAGGTAGCGAGCGTACCGGCGTACAGGTCGACCGCCTCTTGCCGTTGAGCACGCAAGGTCCCGCCGTGGAAGATCGGGGCCAAAAGGCTGCCGGCGAGACTCCAGACGTTACTGGCGCTGTTCAAAAAGCTGCCCGGAGTCAGGCTTTCCTGACCGAAAGTGGCCGTCAATTGAACACTCGGATAAAACTGGGCATCGGCAATCCCTATCTGCGCATTGGCGTAACGGAGTTGTTCGGTCGCAGCGCGGATGTCAGGACGATTTTTGACGAGCGCCGAAGGCAGGCTCACCGGCAAAGCGCGTGGCAAATACAGGTGCGAAAGGCGCAGATGGATAGGCCGCCATTGCGCTGGAAATTCGCCGATCAGAACCGCGAGCGCATAACGCGCCGTAGCCAACTGCTGCAAAAGGCTAGGCAAGGCCGCCTTGCTCGTCGCCAACTGACTTTCCTGATTGACGACTGACAAGTACGGCACAGCCCCGGCCCGGTACTGCATCCGGGTCAGCGCCAAAAGCCGCGTCTCGCTGCGAACGATGCGCTGGGTGGCGGCGACCTGCGCCTGATCACTGGCTGCTTGCACCGCTGTCGTCACCACATTGCCGATTAAAGACAGTTGCGCCGCGAGCAGCTGATCGCGCTGATAAAGGGCAAGTGAATTGGCGCTATTGTAGACAAGCTTATTAATACCAAAGACATCGGGGTAATAGCTGACCGAGAGGCCGCCGGTATAAAGAGAATAGATCCCAGCCCCAGGGCCCGTGTGAAAAGCGCCTGAGCTCTTCTGTCGCGTAGCGCCGAGATTGGCGTTTACCTGCGGATAAAACGCCCCCTCGTCAGCGGCTACCGCGGCACGGGCCTCAAGGAGCCGCGCGCGATCGGTCGCGAGCGTAGGGTTGCGACGTAGGGCAAGCGCCACCAAATGATCGACGGCCTCTGACCGGAACGCGGTCCACCATTCCAGGGGCGGCGACACCCCATAGCGAAAACGTTGGGCCGCACCCGCCGCTCCGCCCGGCGCACTCGTCGTCTGCGGCTCACGACGACTGGTGTAGCGATGAACCGAAGGCGTCCGAGGGCTGCGGTAACGAGGGCCAATGGCACAACCCGCTAGGGTCGCGAGACAAAGGGCCGACAGGACCCCAGCGCGCAAGGCCCGCAAACGCTTTAGGCGATGAGTTGTCGTAATTATGATGAAGTCCTCGATAGCCTCAGGGCTTTGTGCCGCCCCAGGATCGTCAACGCTCGAGTCATACCGGTCCACGCTTCCTGTGGTTAATTATAGGAGTGAATAATTAGCATGCTAAATAGCTTAACCGTTCCCCTCGTGGCAACGCAAGATCCAGGCCTACGCGTCGCCCTCTCATCGGGCCTGCGAGGCCTGACGAAAACCCGTCCTGTCGTGCCAGACTCGGCCGCCCGCCCAGAACCCGGTCCCGGCACCCCCTTTAGAGGCTCAGTGGCAACGGCGAGCTCCCTACCATACTTTCTACGCCACCATACTTTCTACCCCGACACGGTATGGTGTTTTAGGAGAGAAAGCCTGTGACAATAGGTATCCCCCATGGACCGGAGATCCCAAGCGAGGACGCCGCTACCATCTATACCTTAATCGAGAGATCCAAGCTCAACAATATCGATCCCTTCGCGCATCTCGGCAATGTCCTCGAGAAACTCCCCATCCGGCTCCCTAAGCACTGATCCGAACTCCTACCCTTTCATGGGAAGCCCAGTCTGTCATAGGGGGAACAGGCGGGTTGCTTAAACGCCTACAGACGGGTGAGCGACTTTCGTGGCCGATTCTTAGGGACAGCGGCTCGGTAATGCGTCGCTCTACCCGACCGGGATGGCTTTATGAATCACGACCTCAAACGCTGCCGCCTCACGGCAAGCCCCGTGGCGCTTGCTTATAACGGGTGAGATCTTTTCGTGCAGTTCCTAAATCCTCACAAACACCACGAAGCAATACCGAGTCGGCCGCTCGTGTCACACGGCGCCACTACCAAGACCCAGCATGGTGGCCAAATGGCAGTCGCCAACACCCGAAACAGGCGACGATTCAAGCGGGGCTCACGCATTTGGCGACCTTGCTAAGCTCCCTGAAGTCCCCTGCCGTTGACTAGTACGGAGCGGCTCACGCTTATCCTGAAGCGCATGTTCGTGAAATTCTGCGAACACGAATCCATCCAGCCGCCTTATTGGTGGCCGGATGGAGGGAAATGGGGGACGGTCAACTGCCCTTTTTAAGCTAATATCTCTTGCGGATACTCCTCTGTCTATGTCGATGCCGATTCTAACGGCCGCAATGGCTGACAAGGCGGCAGGCCTCAAGGCAGGCCGAGGACACGTAAGTCGACCTCCAGAGGGGCACGTTACAGCGGTAGATGCCGATCCTCAGCAACCCATTGCGCAAATTCATGCGGCAGGAGAGGGTGACTGAACAGGTAACCTTGAATTTCGTCGCAGTGATAAGCGCGCAAGTAGACCAGTTGCTCGGGCTTTTCAACGCCTTCGGCCACCACGTTCAGATTCAGGCTGTGCGCCATGGCAATGAGGGCCTGGGCAATTGTGGCATCGTTGATGTTGCTTGTCATTTCGTCTACGAAGCTCTTGTCCACCTTGAACGTGTGTAGGGGCAGCCGTTTCAGGTAACTCAGGGACGAATAACCCGTGCCGAAGTCGTCAATCGAAAAATGCACGCCCAGTTCGCTGGCCGCATGCATGTTCTGGATCGTCTCTTCAATGTTGTCAATCAGGGTTCCTTCCGTGATTTCCAGATTCAGGTATCGGGCCTCGAGAGCGGTTTCGGCCAGCACCTCGCGGATCCAGGCCTTGAAGTGTGGCTGCCGCAGTTGCGCGCTGGTCAGATTCACCGCGATGGGTAACGGGCGCATCCCGGATTGTTGCCAGCGTTGATTCTGCTGGCAGGCCGCGCGGATGACCCAGTCCCCGAGCGCCAGGATGAGGCCGGATTGCTCAGCGATCGGAATAAATTCAGCGGGCGAAACGGGTCCAAGTTCCGGCTCTGTCCAACGCAACAGAGCCTCCATCCCGCTGATCTTTCCGGTGTGCAAAGCCACCTTGGGCTGATACACCAAATGTAACTGATTGCGTTCGATCGCCTGGCGCAGCCGCCCTTCCAGATCGAAGCGACGCGTCATATCCCGATCAATGTCCTGGGTATAGAAACGGTACGTCGACATATTGCCTACGGGTAACACGCGCAGCACCGCGGTCGCCTTCTCGAGCAACGAATCAGGATCATGCCCGTCCTCCGGGTACGTGCTCGCCCCAATCCGTACAGCCAGAGGATAGGCGACCGCACCTACATGGAAGGGCGTCTGAAATACCGTAAGGAGCGGTTTGACGATGATCGCGGGATCGACCCGGGCTGACAGACTGTGCGCCAGCACCACGAACTGGTCATCCTGCCAATGGCCGACGGTCCACGCTGGGTCGATCGCGTCACGTAGCCGGCACGCCACTTCTTTCAGGATCGCATCGCCCGCTACATGTCCGAGCACGCTGTTCAAATCACCGAAGCGCTCGATGTTTAGGAACATCACCACCAATCGCTGAGCATTTTTCTTTCCGGCCAGAACGGCCTGATGCAGGCGATCCCGCACGAGACGACGGTTAGGTAACTCGGTCAGCGGATCGTAATACGCCGTACGCTCGATCTGCTGGCGCAGTTCCTCTACCTGCCAATTATGCTGTAATTCGTGCTCGACCAGGCGGCCTATCTCACGTAAGCGGCCGCATTCCCGTACCCCCAAGTCGCGGGGCTGATGATCAATCAGGCACAAAGTGCCCATCGGTTGTCCAGTCGGTCCACGCAGCACAGTGCCCGCATAAAAACGAATGTGCGGTGCGCTAACCACCAGCGGGTTCCCGGAAAAACGCGGATCCTTCCGTGTGTCCGGCACCACCAGCATCTCCGGTTCGAGAATGGCATGGGCACACAACGCGAGATCCCGGGAAGTTTCCGTGGCCGAAAGCCCGCACGCGGACTTGAACCACTGACGTTCCTTGTCCACCAGGGATACCAGGACTATGGGCACCTCAAACAAATTGGCGGTCAGGCGGGTGTACCGGTCGAAACGCTCCTCCGCCGCGGTATCGAGCAGCTTCAGCGTGTAGAGCTCCTGCAGGCGTTCGGCTTCGAAGGCCGGTATCGGCGCGGGACTATATGATAGTGATGGTTGTGCCATATCAACACGACCAGACTGCCTGGACCGGTATCCGCGCGCCCCGGCAGACCCCACCGCTGCGCACACGATCCCAAACTACCAAGACGTCTGGAAGAGCTCCTCCCGGTCGCGCGTTCACTGCTCCTATTCAGTATAGCCTCTGTATTTCGGATCAAAAGATCGGATACCTCCGGATCCCGCAACGGTCCAGCCGCTGATGTCATACGGCGCATAAAACCGCTTGGCGATAATCCACGGATCGTCGAGCGCCACTGCGGTGTTGTTGACCTCAAATGGAGCCGGCACACACAAACCCTGACGCGCGCGACAACCGGCCCGACCGCGTCCAACGCACGAGCCGTTTTGCGGTCTTTTGAGGGGGAAAGCCCCAGAATCTCAGCTGCCTGAGGACCAGGGATAACGCCCTAGATTCGGCGCTCTATCTCCGCTAAGCACTTACGGGACCCTTTATCTTAGGCCTGAAATTGGCCGCACCTATACCCTCTATGGAGTTTCTCACGCAAGGTGCGAATATTTGCGCACAGGAAATGCCGGTTCAAACGCATTTCACTTATTTTAAAGAGCGTCCAACGTGTCGAAAGAACGCCATCTCAAGGCTGTGGCATTACCGGCCATACCTTGGCCGATTCCGTTAGGCCAAGACGCAACATTTTGTGGCTTTTCTGCGGCTGCTGCATGTACGAAACTGGGGCGCGTCAACGCCGGTCGCGGCTGCGCCTCCCTTTGGTACTTCCCTTAGAAGTTATTGGCAACGGGGGTTCCCTACCATACTTTCTATCCCGACACGGTATGGTGTTTAGGAGACAAAACCTGTGACAATAGGTGCCCACCATGGACAGGAGATCGCACATGAAACTGTTTTTTGCCCCCGGCGCTTGTTCCCTCGCCGCCCACATCCTCGTCGAAGAAACGGGGCTTCCCTGTGCTCTCGAGAGGGTCGATCTTGCGACCCATAAAACGGAGCATGGCGATGATTATACGAAAATCAACCCCAAAGGGTACGTACCGGCGCTGCAACTAGACAGCGGGGACGTACTGACCGAGGTCGGGGTCGTCTTGCAATATCTCAGCGACCAAAAAAAGGATTTGCAGCTCATGGCGGCGGCCGGTAGCCTCGAACGTTATCGGCAAATGGAGTGGCTTAATTTCATTGCCACCGAGGTCCACAAACAGTATTCGCCGTTTTGGCGGCCGGACACGCCAGCCCAAACCAAAGAACAGCACACAAAGCTTCTTGGCCGACGTTTTAGTTTCCTATCCGATACCCTAAGCAAACAGCCCTACCTCGCGGGCCAAGCCTTCACGGCACCCGATGCCTACCTAAGCACCGTACTGGGCTGGTCCCACCATGTCAAAATCGACCTGAGCCCCTGGCCACACCTCACCGACTATCTGGCCCGCGTGCGCGCTCGCCCAGCGGTCGTAAAGGCCATGAAAAGCGAGGGCCTTATCAAGTAATCTCCCCCGTAAGGTCCCGGGGCCCAGATAGGGCCCCGGGACCTTATTTACCTATCCTTGGCTGCAAAGCAGGCCTATGTTATAAGCGATGGCGGTCGCACAAGAACCAAGGGGGCAAGCGATGTCGGAGCCGGTTCTCAAAAAAACGCTCGTGCGCGACGAGTCGTTCGCGGGTGTCAGATACCACATAGAAGGCGAGCTTGTCCCGGTCTTGCAGGTGGTACTTTCCTCTACGCCGATATTTTTTGAGCATCACATCCTCTTGTGGAAGAGCCCGTCTACGCGCATTGGCGTAAAGGCCGTGAAGGGGCTCTTAAAGCGGGCCATCAGCGGCATGCCAATCCTTTTGACCTCCGCGACCGGACCTGGACAGATTGCCGTCAGCCGCGATGGCGCCGGCCAAATCGTCCCGATCCATCTCGAACCAGGTCAGGCCATTGATGTGCGTGAACATCAGTATCTCGCAGCCACAGACCAAGTCTCCTACTCGGTCACGCGCATCAAGGGCATTATGAACTGGGTCTTTGGCGGCAATAGCATCATTGTGGATCAATTTCGCGCTGGGGCGACGGCGGGGATCGTCTGGATCCATGGCTTTGGCAACGTCTTTGAGATCGTGCTGGGTCCCGGCGAATCGATCGATCTCGAACCCGGCGGTTGGCTCTATAAGGATCCTGATGTTGGCATGAAGACCTTGACGCAAAGTCTCAGTTCCGGCCTCTTTGGCAGTGCCGCCTCGTTCTTTTGGAATCGCCTCACGGGCCCAGGCCGAGTGGGGATCCAGTCGATGTATATACCAACGCTCGCAGTCGAAGCGTAAGCCCGAACGTGCGGCGGCGAACAGGGCTCGCGTTCGCGATAGCCACGGTGATCTTGCTGTATCCGCTTTTTGGGCTGGTCGCGCCGATCGGTCGCTGGCACTGGCATAGTAGCCATATTGGCTCGGCGCTTGCGACCTCCTTTAGTCTCACTGGGCTTGCCCTCGTCCTAGTCGTGCTCGCCGGCACCCCGCTTGCGTGGTCGTTGCGCTCGGCACCAGAGCCCCTGCGCTCTGCCTTTGAAGCTGTCGTACTTCTGTCTGTGCTCATGCCGCCTTTAGCGCTGGGGCTTTTGCTCATCTTGGCATTCGGCCCAGGGACCCCTTTGGGCGGCGCGCTGCTGCGTCTTGGCCTCCCAACCAGCAATAGCGCTGCGGCCTTTATGGCCACCCAGGTCTATGCGAGCCTTGGTTACTACCTGCTTGCGGCCACGGCGGCCTTCGAAGGGGTGCCGCATGAACTGGAGCAAAGCGGGGCGCTCTTGGGGCTTACGACCTTTGAGGTGTTTCGGCGGATCACGCTACCGCTCGCAGGTCTCGGGCTTGCGACGGCGGCGAGCGTGGCCTGGGTGCGGGCCTTGGGCGAGTTCGGTGCCATCATGGTCACCTCCTACTATCCGCATGGCATGCCGGTGCAGCTCTGGGTCAACTTGCAAGACCAGGGGCTTCCTGCGGTCTTGCCGCTACTCGTAGTCTTTTTATTATCGGCGCTCCCGCTGCCCTGGGCCTTGCATTTCTTTTCCCGCAAACGCCGCCGTGCTTGATTGCTCTATAGTCAAGATGCGGCAAGATTTTGCCATTACTGTCGAATTTTCGGTGGGGGCCTCGCGGCTTGGCCTTTTCGGGCCCTCAGGTAGCGGGAAAAGCACCCTCCTCTCATGCCTTGCTGGACTCGAAACCCCCGACCGGGGACATATCCTCTGGAACGGGCAGTCATGGTTCCCGCCCCCCTTGCCCCTCCACCAGCGGTCTCTCGGATACCTCACTCAAAAGGAGCGTTTATTTCCGCACCTTTCGGTGGCTGAGAACGTTCTTTTTGCTCTGAACGCGAGCGCCCGGCGGCGACAAGACTCGTGGGTACAAGAGATCCAAGGCCGGCTGGGACTTGCGGAGTTATGGGGGAGACAGCCTCGCGAACTATCGGGCGGCCAGACGCGACGGGTCGCGATAGCGCGCGCCCTCTGCCGCCAACCCGAGCTCGTCTTGCTAGACGAGCCATTTGCGGGACTCGATCGACCCCTGGTGCGAGAATTGACAGCGGTTCTTACGCTTTGGCAGGAAGAACTGGGTTTTACTTTACTCGCCGTAGATCACGACCCCGTTGTCCTTAAGGCCCTGTGTCCCGATGTGATCGCGATCGAACACGGGCAGGTGATCCAAAGGGGCAGCTGGCAGGAGCTGACCGCGCGCCCGGCCAGCGCCACCTTGCAAGCGCTTCTCGATTCAATATAGCGGGCAAGCTTTTGCCGATCATTGCGAAACGCTGACTACAACCCGCCTCGCCTCGCACTGCGGGTGGCCCTCAGGGGGCCGCCGAGGCTTGCGCACCATTCGCGGCTTGTGTAAGTTCCCGAACAGTGCGGGCGTCGAAATAGGGACGTCAAGGACGTGACCGTTACACCAAGCGCTTGGATATCTGAGCGCGAAACCTTTTCAGGATCCCCACGAACCATG
>JAJYPQ010000496.1 GCA_021795255.1 Pseudomonadota bacterium | reverse complement strand
CGGTTGCTGGCGGCTGTCGCGCAAATCGTGAGCGGATGGCGTCGCGAATCTCGGCCACGCGTCCCGGTGGCAGCATGGAGAGCTTTGGCAAGAGGTGCAGAACGGACGATTCCTGGACCAATCCGTGCGCGATCATGGCGTCTAGAAATGGGCCATCCTTCTCGCGATTGGCCGCGGTCTTGGCGATAAAGAGATCAGCTGGATGCATGCAGTGCCCCACCACTTGATGGGTGTTGGCGCTGACCATGGGGTAACAGCGCGCCAGCCACCCGTCGGGGGCGACCACCGTATTCCTGGAGACTCCCTGGGCATACACGCCAAATGTTTTGCTGAAATGGGATTCTTCGCCCATGGCCCCGTCGATAAGATCGGATTTCCGCTCGTCGTCATCAATGGGAATAATGTCCGCCTCCATCGACTGCGTGAGGGCGGGCAGGATGGGGCAATGGCGGTATTTCTTGAGCCAGGGGACGATGGACTGGCTATCCACGATGACTTCGGTGTCACCGATGATCGCGCCCGAGGCGCGAATCAGGTGCTCAAGTTGGCATTCGTCCATGGTCATGCCCCCATCGTTTCTGGAAATCGAGCAATACCGCCGTTCTCTCGCGTACGGTAAGGACGCCGGCCCACGGCGAGCTCTGGCGCATAGCGATGCCGTGTTCAGATGGATCCAGCATGACCTGATACAGGCGCGCGAGGTCGGCGTCACCGCCATCGAGGGCCCCTTGAGGAGCGGGATCCAGCGGGCGAGCCAGACGTCGTTCGGGCGTTGCATGGCGAAATGGCGCGCAAAGGCCAAGGCCGCGGCGATCGGAACGCGCGGGTCAGGCGCACGGACAACCTTTTCGAAGACCGCCCGGACCAAGCACAGACTTTTGGCTTCGTGCCTCCTCATACTGGCACAAACGTGTCGGACCGATAGGCAATAGGATACGCCGCGGGAGGGTGTAGCGCACCCATCGCCGGCTCGCGGCCGGGATGGCAGTATGGCCGGGGCGCGGGCGGCTTGTATGCCCGCGACGGGCGCGGGTAGTGCCTCATTTTGAAATTGGGTCAGGTTGACCCGCGTGAACAGTTTCCGCATACTCTGGCGATGCCTAAGCGCTCAAGCAGAGGTCGGCTAGACCCCAATCAGCTCGCCAAGCTCATCATAGATGAGACTACGGGAGAAGCACCCCCCGAACAACCAGAAGAGTCGAGAAAGAACCCGGCTGCGGTTGCGCTCGGGCGTCTGGGAGGCCAGAAGGGCGGAAAAGCGCGGGCCGAGAAACTGACTGCTAAGCGGCGATCGGAGATTGCAAAGAAAGCCGCGAAGACAAGATGGAAGAAAAAGACAATTATAAAACAATAGCTTGCGAGTGTATTATGAGGACTGTATTGCGGAACTGGCGCAGGGACTCGACAATCGCATAATTTGTGTTGTGTCCGCATTAAGTTGTGGCGTATACTCTCCTCCGTGATCTTTTCATGGTATGGAGATTGCTATGGTTGGCGAACACCCCACTAGTGCGAGCGCGCCCGGCGCGAAAGAAGCTGGCCGTGGGCGCTCCACTATCGAGTTTCCCTATTCCGATCAAGATGCTGCGGTCGAGATTGCAAACGCAGCCTTTCGCATTGCGGGAGGGTCTCCCTGTGAGTGGGAGCAAGTCGCCGGGGCCATGAAGCAAGCGCCAAAAGGCGGTGGTTTCCGCCTCCGAGTGATGGCGGCACGGAGTTTTGGTCTCGTCGACTACGACCGAAGCGGCATTACGCTGACGGAACTTGGATTTAAAATACTCGACAGCAAGCACGTCCGTGGAGCTCGCATCGAGTCTTTCCTGCGGGTCCCGTTGTTTCGTGAGGTTTTTGAAAGACTGAAGGGCCAGGTGCTTCCTCCGCCACCGGCGATCGAGCGAATAGTGGAGCAACTGGGCGTTGCCCCCAAACAAAAAGATAAAGCACGTCAGGTGTTTATCCGATCGGCTAAGCAAGCTGGCTATTTCGATATAGATCCTGAACGGCTACTTTCCCCTCCCATCCAAGGCCAACAAGTCTCCGCTGAAAGGCAAGACAATACTGACCGCACTTTTTCTCAGAACCGGACGACTGGAAAGGGAGGAAGCGGGGGAGGCGATGGTACTTACCTCGATCCCCTAATAGCGGGCTTGGTTAAACGCCTACCTGAGCCGGGTACAGATTGGCCAATCGGGGACCGTCGGAAGTGGCTGCAAGCGGCGGCTAATAATTTTGAGTTGATTTACACGAGTACTAGCGAACAGGGATCGTTGCTAATCTCCATTGCTTTGTCTGAGACGAAGGAGGCGTCATGATCACATTATTAGACTACGGCCCACGGTGACGCCTGCCCGCCGTGGGTAAGAAAAAGGGCCTAATCGACAGAACACTCTGGCCGAGGATAGCCGATTAGGCCCGTGGTAGACGCCGTTTAGGACGGGCCGCCTTACTGGCGGCCCGTTCCCTTTTATACCCTAAAACCCGTAAAGAAGCAAATTTCTTGTCCGGGTAAGCATTCGTATCACTTTTAACTTGACACGTGGGCCGCCTCAAGCATTGGATTCATTATGAACTGAATGCTTGAGAGAACAAGAATGAATAAGCTCAGTATTGAAAAGCGCGCGCAAATCCTTGGGATGCTGGTGGAAGGCAATAGCTTTCGGGCCGTTTCCCGGATGGCGCACTGCTCCATTAATACTGTCACCAAGCTGCTCGTAGATGTCGGTACGGCCTGTGCCGAGTATCAAGACACGCACCTACGCAAACTTACCTGCAAGCAGATTCAGTGTGATGAGATATGGGCCTTCTGCGGCATGAAGGAAAAGAATGTCCCGGAAGACCACAAGGGCGAATTGGGATTTGGCGACGTTTACACTTGGACTGCTCTGGACCGGGATACGAAGCTAATGGTTTCCTTCCTAGTCGGTCGTCGTGATTACGAGTACGCAGAAGCCTTCATAGGCGATCTGGCCGACCGTCTAGTCAGTCGAGTGCAGCTCACCACAGACGACCACAAGGCCTACCTAAGCGCCGTAGAGGAAGCCTTCGGTGCGGACATCGACTTTGCCCAGCTTGTGAAGGTTTATGGGTCTGTCCCCACCAAGGAACAGCGTCGGTATAGCCCCGCGGGATTTATGGGGGCCGAAAAGACCGTTGTTGCCGGAAACCCTGATATGGGCAAGGTTTCGACCTCCCATGTTGAGCGCCAGAACCTTACGATGCGGATGGGCATGCGCCGTTTTACTCGCCTCACAAACGGATTCAGCAAGAAGGTCGAGAATCTGGCGCATGCAGTCGCCCTTCACTTCATGTACTACAATTTTGGCCGCATCCATAACAGTCTGCGTGTGACACCTGCTATGGAAACGGGAATTGCCGATCACGTTTGGACGCTGGCGGAAATCGCTGGTCTTGTGAAGGAAGAGCCACCGACAAAGCGCGGCCGCTACAAGAAGAAAACTTCAAACTGAGGCACTACCCGGGTGCGAGATTACGCTCCTCAGGTTGCCGCGACGAGGCAAGGGCCCACGCCGTGGCCGCCAAGGCGTGGCGCGAAAGGCTTACTTCTTGCCGCCGGCGGCCTTGATGACCGGCGGGCGTC
>JAJYPQ010000495.1 GCA_021795255.1 Pseudomonadota bacterium | reverse complement strand
CCCCGGTAAATCCCCGTTTTCGGTGGAGCTCAGGATGACGATGGTCCTAGTATCCGGCATGCCCGGAGTCGTTTCAAGGGAAGCCCGGGGTCACGGCACCGCGCTTGTCGAGGACTGGGCTAAGGCCCGCCCGCCGCGAAAATGCCAGCTCTCGATGATCGGGAGAACGGAGAGCGGTGTCTTAGCGACGCTTGGGAGCGGCGCGAACGGCGCCGCGTGTCGGACCATCGCTATGGCCGCGGCATCGAGTGCCGGGTAGCGGGACCTGCGGATCACCTTGACGCTTGCTAGGCTACCGTCGGCGCGAATTTTGACCGCGAGCACCAGCGATCCCGTGAGCGCTCGCCCGGCGAGCAGCCGGGGGTATTGGCGGCTACCGAGATGCTCCATATAGTGGTTCCAGCGTGCGATATAGTTGGCATACGCGAAGCTTTGGGCATTGACCCCGCCTCGGCCGGGCCCCCTGGCCTGCGCTAGGCGCCAATTGCGGCGGATTTCTGCCTTGAGTCTGGCCTCCTCGGCGGCGAATCGCTGGGTAAGGCCGAGTTCCCGGGCAAGGGCTGCGTGGAGTCGCCGAGTCGGTTTCGTCAGGGTCAGCTGGAGCGGGGACCGGAGGGTATGCAGTAGGCGTAGGTGCCTGCGCTTCGATGGCTTCTGGTGCCGCTCGGCCTTACGCTGTTGTTTCGCTCCGTCGCTTTGCGTGGCCGCAAACGGCGTGTGGGCCATATGTCGCTTGTGGCTTCCGCCCCCGCCCTGCACATTAACCTGAGCCAGGCGTGAGGCGTGGCGCAAAGGAGTTGTGCTGCGCGCCTGGACCAAAGTCACGTCGAGGGCGTGGCTCTGTGCGCCCCGCGGCAGACGAAAACGCAGACCGAGGATCACGACGAGATGGAAGAGCGCTGCCAGAAACAGCGCAATCCCGAGGCGGTCCGCGGGTTTGAGGCGTACCTCGCTCATACCGTCCGGGTCACCCTCCGATCCTTTGTTCGATCGCCTCAAAAAGCCGTCCGGCAATATCCCGGTGACCGGCCGCCTCGAGCTCACGCATGCCGGTCGGGCTTGTCACGTTGATTTCGGTCAGCGCCTCCCCGATCACGTCTAGCCCGACAAAGAGCAATCCCTTGTCGCGCAAGGCGGGTCCGACCGTAGCGCAGATTCGCCGATCGGATTCGCTTAAGGGCTGGGGGACGGCGCGACCGCCGGCCGCCAGATTGCCGCGGGTTTCTCCAGGGGCCGGGATGCGCGCCACGGCATAAGGTACCGGCTGTCCGTCTATCATCAGGATGCGTTTGTCCCCCTCCCGTATGGCCGGCAGGTACCGTTGGGCCATCATGAAGCGTTGTTCATAATCGGTGATCGTTTCGAATATGACGTTCCGGTTCGGGTCGTCCTTCGTCACTCGAAATATCGAGGCGCCCCCCATGCCGTCCAGGGGCTTTACGACGATATCCTGATGCTCGTCGAGAAAGGCCCGCAAGGCTGCGTGACGACAGGTCACAAGCGTGGGGGGCGTACACTCGGGGAACCAGGTCGCGAACAGCTTCTCGTTGGCGTCGCGCAGGCTTGCGGGCTTATTGACGACAAGAACACCCGCCCGTTCCGCGTGTTCGAGGAGGTAGGTCGTATAGATGTAATTCATATTGAAGGGCGGATCCTTGCGCATCAAGACCACGTCGAGGTCGCGTACAGCGATCTCGCGCTCGGCGCCCAGGCGGTACCAGGCCTGATCCGAGGCCAGGATCTCGAGCGGCCGGGCGCGCGCCACGAGGTCTTGCTTGTGCAGTTCGAGATCACCGACCTCCAGGTAGTCGATCTCGTAACCGCGTCTTTGCGCCTCCCGCAGCAGACCGACTGTGGTGTCCTTGTAGCCCTTGATGTGCGAGACCGCGTCCATGATGACGCCCAGCCGTCTGGTCATGCCGCCGCGCCTTCCGGGACGTCGTGGAGCTCACGGGCGGCCGCGAGCAGGGCCAGCCGGCCGATCACCCCGTAGGCATAAAATCGGTTCGGACCGGCGTCCGGGGCCTGATTTCCGTCTGGGTTGGTGCACGAGTCTGCAAACGCCAGCGAGCGAAACTCCATACCCGGGGCGTTCAGATTTTCGTCGATCCCGCGTGAGCTGTGGACGCGGTAAAACCCGCCGACCACGAAGCGGTCGACCATGTAAACGACCGGTTCCGCCACGGCTTGATCGGGCCCTAGCGTCTCGAAGGTGTAGACACCCTCCTGGACCATGACCTCCTGGACCGTCTGACCTTCCTTGATGGTGGCCATTTTATTGCGCTGTTTGCGGTTCAAATGGTGGACTTCGGCGGCATCCCGCACGGTCATGATGCCCATGCCGTAGGTACCGGCATCGGCCTTCACGATCACGAACGGGTCTTGGGCGATACCGTATTCGCGATATTTGTTGCGGATACCCTGGAGCACGGTCTCCACGTTCTCGGCCAGACAGTCTTCGCCCTCGCGCTTATGGAAGTCGATGCGTCCGCAGCGGCGGAATAGGGGATCAATGAGCCAGGGGTCTATGTCCGTGAGTTCGCCAAACTCGACGGCCAGCCGCCGGTACTGCGTGAAATGGTCGGATTTGAGCCGGTTCCACCAGCCGAGCGCGAGCGGCGGCACGACCGGTTGTTCCAGGTCCCTCAGTATCTTCGGTGGCCCGGCCGAAAGATCGTTGTTTAAGAGCACGAAGCAGGGGCTGAAGCCTTCGACCCCCACCCGACCCCCTTCGCGAATGATGGGCTCGAGCTGGATGGTGCGTCCGTTGGACAGGGTCATGAGCTGTTGCGCGCCTTCACCCGACAGCAACGATCCGACCCGTACCCTATAGCCGGCGCGTTCGAGCAGGGTCACGAGCGCGCCCATATTGTCCCAGTAAAAGGTATTGCGGGTGTGGTTTTCCGGAACCAAGAGGATGCGCGAGGCCTTTGGGCACAGCCGTTCCACGGCCGCCTGCAGGGCTTGCACGCAGAGCGGATGGAACGCTGGGTTTAGGTTATTGAACCCGGCTGGAAAGAGATTGGTATCGACGGGCGCCAGCTTGAAGCCGGCGTTCCTAAGATCCACCGAGGTATAGAACGGGGCTTGGGTGGTGAGCCACCGTTCATGGAACCAGCGCTCGATTTCGGTTTGTCGCTGCAAAAACCGTTCTTCGATCGCCAACAACGGCCCGGTCAGCGCCGTTGTCAGGTGAGGAACGGCTTGATGTATTGACTGAAGGCCCATAGCTAACCCTACATCCAAGATAAGCGCGAATAGTGACACCATGCGGCCGTGAAAGGAAAGAGTGGGGGCGCGTGCCGTCCGGGCGGTCGATCGGCGCGCTAAGCGGTGAAGTTGGTATCTCGGCGCGCAAGCGGATAGAATCTCGGCCTATAGACCTCAAAAATGGATTTTGCCTAAGACTTATGCTACTAAATCATGAGGGTGTACGAATAAGCGCAGGAGCGACCTGAGCGGCGTGCCCCCGCGATAGGCGACGATGAGGGGTCTCGTGAGTATCAAGGTTATGGTAATCGACGACAGCAATACTATCCGACGAACGGCCGAGGCCCTCTTGAAGAAGGCCGGCTATGACGTGTTTACGGCGGGGGACGGTTTTG
>JAJYPQ010000494.1 GCA_021795255.1 Pseudomonadota bacterium | reverse complement strand
CAGCGCCGGTCTTTTGATGGCGGCCAGCACGTGGCTTTTCCCCGGCGCGTTCCTAGTCTCGCCTTTGCGGATGGGCAATACCTCGGGCTGGCTCTGGGTCTTTGAACATATAGTATTTGCCGGCGGCGTCCTTCTCTACGCCCTGTATCCGCATGCTGCGGCACAAGACGACGCGGGCTTTCTTCGCTCCCGCCGGCGCATGGTAGTGGCCGCAGTGATCTTGCTGTCCGGGGTCTACGCGCTTTGCGAGTCGCACATTCTGGTGCCCATCGTCGGTCGTGGGGTGCGCTTCCAGGCCCCGCTTTGGCTTACGGCCAGTGCCCTTGGGCTTATGATTGTCGCGACCCTGTGCCTTGCTTGGCGTCGGCGGGGACGCACGGTGCTCGACGCATGGCTACTTGTCGCGGCGTGTGCGGCGCTTTTTGAAGCGGGGCTCGTCCGGCTCGGAGATTCCCGTTTTTGTGTTGCTTGGTATGTGGCGCACTTTATAAGTCTTACGGGCGCTTTGGCGGTGCTCGGCGCCTGTCTTTTTGAGATCAACCGTCTCTATGGCGGGCTTGTGCGCAACCGCGAGCGAATGAGCGGCGTGAACGCCGGCTTGCGGGCGGCCAATAACGAACTTGCGGCGATAGCGGTGCGCGACGAGTTGACTGGTCTTCTGAATAGGCGAGCCATTATCGCCCGTCTGGCGCAGGCCTTGGATGACCATCGCAGCCAAGGGCTCAGTTTTAGCGTGTTGATGGTCGACTTGGATCACTTTAAGGCCGTCAACGATCAACTCGGACATCTCGGTGGCGACCAGGTGTTGGCTCAGGTCGCGGCGCGTCTCAAAGACGCTATCCGAAGCTCGGATGCGGTCGGGCGCTACGGTGGCGAGGAGTTCCTGGTATTCCTGCAGGACACGACGGCAGCCCAGGCCCGGACCGTCGCCAGCAAGCTCTTGCGGGCGATACGAGCTGAACCCTTTGTCTTCCAGGGACACGCGGTTCCCGTGACCGTCAGTATCGGTGTCGCGACCGTGCAGACCGCGGATCGGACGCTCGAGGAGCTGGTCGGCCGCGCCGATAAGGCGCTTTACACGGCGAAGCGCGAAGGGCGCGATCGCCAAGTGGCATCCGAGAGGCCTAACGAGCACGCCTAGCGTCTTCGCGGGCGTATGCCAAAAGACGCGAACACGACACCCTAAGGGGTCCTCGGGTCCTCGGCCCATGGCCTCGATGGCTTGTCGGTGTCATGATCCGTTCGAGAGAAAGCCTTCGGCCCGAAGGACCGAATGGACTTTATGGGAAGTTCCGGGGGGATACCATAAGACCCAGGGCGCACGACCATGATAGCTGAGACCCGCTCCGTGGCGGGGGCGGACGCGGTGCTGGCTTTGCATGCGCTGTATGTGGCCTTTGTGGCTACGGGCTTTGTGGTCATCCCGTTTGGGGCATGGCGTCACTGGCGTTGGACGCAGACGATCTTTTATCGGCTGCTGCATACCGCGGCCATCGCCTATGTGGCGTTTGAGCAACTGCTCCATATCCCCTGTCCCTTGACGGTGTGGGAGTATCGTTTGCGCGGCGGGCGCGGGCGACCTCGGGCGTTTGTGCCCCATCTCCTCCAGGCGCTGCTTTTTCACCGTTGGCCCGCTTTCGTTTTCACCGGGCTCTACGTCGGTCTGACGGCGCTCGTCCTCGCCTTTTGGTGGGTGTTCCCCCCGCAGTTCCGGTCGGGCAAGCCCTGAGCGAAGAGGGGCTCGCACGGGGGCTTCGTCTTGCGCCCCGGACGGTCCTTTGGGACGTCGAGGTTTTCGATCGGCCCGCCCGCGAGTCTAGGACGACCATGTTGCCTTGGCGGCCTTGTGCTCATCCTTGTATACTCCGAACACGAGATCAAGGAGGACGGAATGCGGCTTGGGCAGATGCTGGTATTGGCGGTATTACAGGGTGTTACCGAGCTTTTTCCTATTAGCAGCCTTGGGCATAGCGTTCTCGTTCGCACCATCCTCTCTTGGCACATCCCTAAGGCCAGCCCTGATTTTTTACCGTTTCTTGTGGTCTTGCACGTCGGCACGGCGACCGCCCTTCTTCTGTATTTTTGGCGCGACTGGAGAGACATCTTCCGCGGTCTCTGGAAGGCGCGCGGACGCGCGAGCAACCCCGAGGCGCGCCTCTTCTGGTTACTGGTGGTGGCCTCGATTCCCGCAGGCCTGATAGGCCTTGTGTTCGAAAAAAAGATCAAGCTGCTGTTTGCCAATCTTTTGGTGGCGGCGACGTTTTTGATCGTAAACGGCGTGGTCTTGCTGATAGGCGATAGACTGAAGCGACGCCGCTCGGAACATACACTCGAGCAACTGACGTGGGGTAAGGCCTTGACCGTCGGGGTCGCGCAGGCCTTCGCCCTGATACCCGGCATGTCGCGGTCCGGGGTCACAGTGGTGGCGGGCCTTGGACGGGGGCTCGATTACGCCGCCGCCGCGCGCTTCTCGTTTTTGATGGCCACGCCGATTATCGGCGCGGCCGCAGTGCTCGAGATCCCGAAGCTTTTTTTTATTAAGGGCCACGTGGATCTGGGGGCGATCTTTCTGTCCGGGGTAGTGGCGGGCACGTTCGCCTATCTCAGCGCCTGGGTTCTTATGCGCTATTTCAATAAGCAGGAGGTCCAGGCCTTGCGCCCCTTTGGCTATTATTGCCTCGCCGCCGGGGGCTCTGCGCTCTTGTGGTACTTTCTCTAGGGACCGAACGATGCAGACGGTTTCGTTCCGATTGTGGTCTGAATTACTGCCAGGAGCGGCCCGGGGTTTCCAGGGCGGTGGCATAATGGGGCGGTGTGAGGACGGTGTCGCAGACGGCATGGACGGCGTCCGGTTCCGGGTAATCGCGCGAATAATGGAGGCCGCGGCTCTCGGTACGGAGTTGCGCCGAGCGGATGATGAGTTCTGCCACCTGGACTAGGTTCCGCAGCTCGATGAGATCGTTCGAGACCCGGAAGTGGGCGTAGTATTCGAGAATCTCTTCTTGTAATAGCCTCACCCGATGACGGGCCCGCTCCAGGCGCTTATTGGTGCGCACTATGCCCACATAGTCCCACATGAAGCGACGCAACTCTTCCCAATTGTGCGATACCACCACGCCTTCGTCGGCGTCGGTGACGCGGCTCTCATCCCAGGGTGGCAGCGGCGCGGGGCGCGGTGTGCCGGCAAGCCTTTGGGCGGCATCGTCGGCCGCGGCTTGGCCTAAGACTAGGCACTCAAGGAGCGAATTGCTGGCCAAGCGATTGGCGCCGTGCAGTCCGGTGAAGGCGCACTCGCCGACCGCGTAGAGACCGCTCAGGTCGGTACGCCCCTTTAAGTCTGTCATGATGCCCCCGCAGGTGTAATGGGCGGCCGGTACGACCGGGATCGGGCCTTTCGCCATGTCGTATCCAAAACCCAGGCAGCGCTCGTAGATGTTAGGGAAGTGATCCTCGATGAAGGCCCGCCCCTTGTGGCTGATGTCGAGGCCTACGGCGTCCAGCCCATGGCGCTTCATCTCGTTGTCGATGGCGCGCGCCACGATGTCGCGCGGGGCGAGTTCGGCGCGCGGGTCATAGTGCGGCATAAATCGGGTACCATCGGGGAGC
>JAJYPQ010000493.1 GCA_021795255.1 Pseudomonadota bacterium | reverse complement strand
CCCTCACAGAGGGCCTGGAAGACCACTTTTCGGCGGACTTGTCGCGTGAGACGCTTACGCGCACGGCCCTACAGGCGCTGGTCCCCGGGGCGCGCGTGAATCTGGAGCGCGCGCTTAAGGTGGGGGATGCCCTGGGCGGCCACATGGTGTCTGGGCATGTCGACGGCGTAGCCACCGTGGTGCGTCTCCAGCGCGAGGGCGAAGGCCGCGTGTTGACGCTCGATGTCCCGGAAGACCTCAGGCGTTATGTCGCGCGTAAGGGCTCCTTGTGTGTAGACGGGGTCAGCTTGACCGTCAACACCATAAGCGGCGCCTTGGCCTCGTTTGCGATCATTCCCCATACCCTGAGCGCCACGACGCTAAGCGCGCTCGAACCCGGCATGGCCGTCAATATTGAGGTCGATCTCATCGCCCGCTACCTGGAGCGGCTCGTACAAAGCCCTTAAGGGGCGATGGCGAAGCGCGTCTGGCTCCGCGCTATGAGGAGCGGCGGCCCCTTAGCCCAACGGGCATAGAGCAGGCTCACGATGCGGTAGTGGCCGAAGGGCGCGGACGATGGGATGGGAAGCGTCAGTTGGCCCCTATAGGCCCCGCTTGCCGGGATATCGCGGCCCACGAAGCCCCGATGTTCGGCAACTAGCCGACCGTGCCTATAAAAGTCCCGCACCTCCACGATATGGAGCGGTCCCGGTCCGCGCAGGAGTGTCAGGCGCTTTGTGAGGAGAAGCTGGCCGCAACGACGGCCCACCTCGGGGGCGACCGAGATCCGGTAGGCCAGGACGTGCAACTCCCGGGGCGCCAAGGCCCCGAGCGGATGGGCCGAGGCGTAGGGCGTTGACCAACTGGTTGCGAGCGCACAGCGCCCGGTCCTCGCCGCGGGCCTCGCTTGTGGGACGTGGCGTGGCGGCAGCGGGACGCAGCCGATCAAAAGGGCGGTAAGACTAACCGCCCCAAGCGTGCGCCAACGCGGCATAAGCCCCCGGATGGATGGCGGTCCTGCGGGCCGCGATATGGGTGGGTCGGGCCGCGGGCGAGGCGTCGCGTGGATTGGCCTTCGGTACGGGACCGTGGGCCAGGCGCACGATGGTGTGTGCCATATGGATAACCGGCCGTAGCGCCTCTCGCCTATGGGGCCAGGCGATCTGGGCCGCAAAGAGCGCAGCGACGACCAGCAAGGTCAGTAAGATGCCAAGCCGCCGATGGCTGCGCGCCGGCCGCCCCCATCTGGGGCGCTCATGGAAGGCCGGGAGCATGGGATTGATCGAAGGCTCATCAAAGAGATCGAACGGATCCGGCTTATAAGGTCCGGGGGCCGCAAGGACAGTGGTCTCGCCGAGCGGCTCCTTGGGGGACTCTGACGGCGGCGCTAAGGCCGCCGGCGTGGGCCGCGCCGGGGCCTGTACCCCCGCCTGGGATTCGTCTGTCGCCTCGTTTATCCCGCCCAAGGCCATCCGGAAGGCGCGGGCGGTCGCGAAGCGCCCGAGCACCGCCCCGCGGGCGATGTCTGCGAGCGCACCCTCCTCGGTGGCCAATAATTCTTGCATGAGCCGTCCGGCGGCGCGCACGTCGTCGGCCGGCATGGGCGGGGCGTCACCTAGGCTCGTCTGCCGGAAGTCGAGGAGCTTGATGCGTTGATCGGTGGTTAAAAAGACGTTGTCCGACCGGATTGCGCCATGGGCCAGACCCTGGCCATGGACCAATTCCAAGGCACTCAAGAGGGCCACCATCCAGGCACGAATGGGGGCCTCCGGCAAGACCTCGAGGCGTTGGCGGCGCGTCTTCAAGGTCTCCCCGACCAGGTATTCGAGGATCAAGGCCGGGGGCTGGGCCCAAAGACCGTATAAGGTCACGATATGAGGGTGGTTGAAACGGGCCAGGATACGCCCTTCGGCGATGACCGAGACCGCCCCGCGTGGGCTTGTCTTTAAGGCCACGGGTCGATCGAGCGCGAGGTCTTGGCCCATATACACCGTGCTCCGGTTGCTAGACGAGAGGGTGCTCAAGACCAGATAGGGGCCCAGGGCCCGCCCGGGCTCGAGCGTTGGTGTTTGCGGTTCGTTACGGCCGGTTCTATGCGGTTCCATCGACTTCCATCCCTTGGTCAGTCATAATTCGAGGCCGGTCAGCCGACCCCTTGCTAATGAACAATCCATGCCTATTAGCCCTATCCCGGAAATCATAGCCGAACTGAAGGCCGGTCGGATGGTCGTTATTATGGACGATGCCGACCGCGAAAACGAAGGCGATTTGCTGATGGCCTCCCAGGCCGTCACGCCCGATGCGATCAATTTCATGGTACGCCACGGACGCGGCCTCGTGTGTCTGACCTTGAGCCCGGAACGTTGCCGGCAATTGCACCTCGAGCCTATGGTCAAGGAGAACGGTTCGCGCTACGCGACGCGCTTTACCGCCTCGATCGAGGCCGCCGAAGGGGTGACCACCGGCATCTCGGCTGCCGATCGCGCACGCACGATTCTCGCCGCCATAGCCCCCGATGCCAAACCCCGGGATCTGGTGAGCCCCGGCCACATCTTCCCGATCATGGCCCAAAGGGGCGGGGTCTTGGCGCGCGCCGGTCATACCGAGGCCGGGGTGGACCTTGCGAGACTGGCCGGTTTTGAACCGTCTGCCGTCATATGCGAAATCCTTAAAGACAATGGCGAGATGGCCCGCCAGCCGGAGCTCGAGGCATTTGCCGCCGAGCACCACCTGAAGATCGGCACGATAGCGGATCTCATTCATTATCGCCTACAACATCAATCGAGCGTGCACCGCCTAGACGAGCGGTCGATCGACACCGTCTATGGGTCGTTTCGGCAGGTGGCCTACCACGACGACATCGAAGACCGTGTCCATTTGGCGCTCATACGGGGCGAGTTCGATGATCGACCGATCCCGGTCCGCGTCCATGTCCAAGAAAGCCTGCTTGATCTTCTGAGTGACGTCAACCCGCCCTCCTGGACCTTGGGAGGTGCGTTAGAGTTTATCGATAAGGCGGGGCGCGGGGTCGTGGTCTTGCTCGACCAGCCGGCGCCGACGGCCTTGACGATCGCCCGCTTGCGGGCCTCGGCGACCGACGTCGCGACCCCCACGGGTTCGGCGCGGGAGGTGATGCGCACCGTCGGTCTCGGGAGTCAGATTCTCGTCGATCTCGGGGTCCGCAAAATGCAGGTTTTAGGTCACCCCCGCAAGGCGCCGGGATTGGCCGGGTTCAATCTGGAAGTGGTCGAATATGTGGCGCCGATGACAAGGGGGAGGAGATGAGCGGGGAAATCGTAGTCGATGGAGGATTGATGGCCGGCGAAGGCCGATTCGGGATCGTGTTGGGGCGCTTTAACGCCTTTGTGGGCGAGCGGCTCTTAGAGGGCGCTCTCGATACCCTGCGACGCCACGGCGCGGCTCCTGAACGGATCACGGTGCTGCGCGTACCAGGGGCCTTCGAACTGCCATTGGCGGCCCAGGTGATGGCGGAGACCGGGTCTTATGACGGAATCGTGGCCTTGGGTGCTGTGATCCGCGGGGCGACCCCCCATTTCGATTTCGTGGCCGGCGAGTGCGTGAAGGGTCTTGCGCAAGTTGGCTTAAAGACTGGGGTGCCGGTGGCCTT
>JAJYPQ010000492.1:554-3617 GCA_021795255.1 Pseudomonadota bacterium | reverse complement strand
CCAGTGGGATCGTCTCGTGGTCATGCATTTGCGTGCAAGGATGCCAAAGAACCTTGAGGTCGCGTTCGACGAGCGGGGCATTGCGCATGTCCCAGTATATCAGGGTTTTACGCAGTTTTCGGCGCCGGTTGGGGCCCAATTAGCCATCGGCGCGGTCGCCGACTGTTTTACGGATCCTTGCCGGAAGGTACGCCTTGTTCGCGAATGCGTATGAACTATCAGGCCTCACGGAACAGCCTCAATAGCCCCAGTATCGCTCCAAAAGACGGTCCTGGCCCTTGTATTGGCCGGGGTTGGCGGCCACGAATCGCGGTAGTCCGATCGCCCGAAACAGCGAGGAGGGGGCGTGCAAAAGCGCAGAGCGGACGCGCTCGCGTTCCGCGGCCGGCAGCCACGGCGCCGCCGAGAGCGCGACGTTGGGGATCGACGGCGAGGTCGCGACCACGGTAAGCGCGCCACCCTGTGCCATTTGCAGGCCGACCAGCGGGGTCGGGATCATGGCCGCGGCGACCTTGCCCTCTTTGAGGAGTTTCAGGCCGTCGGCGGCGTCACTTACGGCGACGATCATGGGTTGGCGAGTGGCGTGGGGGAACATCCGGTTTAAGAGGGCAGCGCCCATGCTAGGTATGCCTAGGGTAGCGATGCGTTGGCCGATCAGGTCGGACGGCCCGAAGACCATCTCGGAGCTCCGAGCGACAAGACTATAGGATACAGTGCCCGGTTCCTTGACGAGCACCTGGTAACCTAAGTGTGTGAGCCGGTAGTCCGTGAAATGCGCCGCATCCAACAAGAAGGCGTACTCATGCGGTTTGCGCATCATCTGCCAATAGGCGAGGAAGTTGGGGTTGACGGCTAGCCGGCAAGGGCGCCCCAGAACTTGCCCCAGGTAACGGGCGAGCGGCGTAAAGGCCTTCTTGGTCGCGCGCTCGCTCAAGATGGGCTGAACCGCGAGCCTTAAGACCTGCCCCTCGCAATGGGCCACGCTCAGTAAAGCGAATAGGATAATCGAAGCGCAGCGGTGAATGCCGTTTTGTTTTCTGTGCATAAACGGGCCTCCAAGCGTCAGCGCGTCCTGCGACTTATGTCCTGGTTTCAGTATAGACAGCGATTGGCCAAGGTGTGACATAATCCCGCCCATGGACAGGCTTGGTTTGTGAGACGCTTATGGTGAGCACGGAAACCCCGGTTTGCGACTTCGGGCGCGCGGCGCCTGATTTTAGGCTGCCGTCCACCGATGGTCGGCTAGTGACCCTAGCGGACGTTCGCGGTGAGCGCGGCCTTTTGGTGATGTTTATCTGCAACCATTGCCCGTATGTGAAGGCCATACGCGACCGCCTGGTGCGGGACGTGACGGAGCTGTATGCGTTCGGTATCGGCAGTTGCGCGATTATGTCGAACGACCCTAAGGACTATCCTGAGGACTCTTTCGACCAGATGAAGCGTGTGGCAGAGACCTATCGTTTCCCCTTCCCCTACCTTTACGACGAGAGCCAGGACGTCGCGCGCCGCTACGGGGCTGTGTGTACGCCCGATTTTTTCGGTTACAACGCCGATCTCGAGCTACAGTATCGCGGGCGCCTCGATGCGAGCCGCAAAGAGCCGGTAGCGGGGGCCACGCGCGATCTCTTCGAGGCCATGAAGCTTGTCGCCACGACGGGCCGGGGTCCCCGCGAGCAAATCCCGAGCATCGGGTGTTCGATCAAGTGGAAGGAACACGGAGGCTCTTGACCACAAGTGATGCTCCGCATCCAGCGAGCGAGGCCGGCCTTCAGGTTTTAGCGAGGCTTGTGCGCGCCGCGGCCGAGGAGGAGTTGTTGCCTCGGTTTGGGCTGAGCGGGGCCTGGATTAAGGATGACGGCAGCGTGGTGACTGCCGCCGATACCGGCATGCAGTCGCGGCTTGCCCGGGGTTTGCACGATTCGTGGCCCGAATTTCCGTTGGTCGGCGAGGAGATGAGCGAGGGTGATCAGCAGGCCGCGTTGTCGGCGCCAGGCGGGGCCTGGTGCCTGGATCCCCTCGACGGGACCACGAATTTCGTCAATGGCCTGCCGTTTTTTGCCGTGTCACTGGCACTTTTGCAACACGGCCAGCCGATCGTGGGCCTGGTCTACGATCCCTCGCGTCGGGAGTGCTTTACGGCCGTTCGGGGCGGCGGGGCATGGTTGAACGGCGTGGCCCTGCCCAAGGCCCTTCAGGCCCCGGCGCTAAGACGCTGCGTCGCGTTTGTCGATTTTAAGCGCCTTCCGCCAAGGCTTGCCGGTCGCGTGGGGATCGACCCCCCTTATAGCTCGCAACGGAGCCTCGGGGCCTGTGCCCTCGATTGGTGTTGGTTGGCGGCCGGACGGGCTCAGCTTTACCTCCACGGCGGCCAGAAGCTCTGGGACTATGCGGCCGGGAGTCTCGTATTGCGGGAAGTGGACGGGGTGGCGACGACCCTGGAGGGCGGCCCCTTGAGATATGACAGTCTAGGGGGGTCCTCGGCCGTAGCGGCAAGGACTGCCCATCTCTACGAGGCTTGGCAGGCCTGGATAAGTCACAATGCCTGAACGCGTTTTGAAGACGCCTATTGCCGAATGGGGTGCAGGTGAGGGAAAATGGCCGACTCTAAATTGTGGTTGGGTTCGTTGCCGGTGTCGGCAACGAAGGGTCCCGTAATCCCCTTTGGTGAGACTTTGGACCGCCAAGGGGGTTTTTTGTTGGGCGCACGGCGGCTTTTTGGGTAGCACGACTTAACGCAAACGATGGGTGGGGCGGACGGTGGCGGCAAGCGGCTCGCCCCGTCGAGCCTGATCGAGGAGCAGTGAGATGCAAAAGAGACCGATCCTACTGGGGATCGTCGGTGATTCGGCGGCCGGAAAGACCACGATTACGCGCGGTATCGCGCAGGTCATCGGGGAAGACAGATGCACTATCATTTGCACGGACGACTACCATAAATACAACCGGGCAGAGCGGGCTAAACGGAACCTGACGGCCCTTCATCCCGACTGTAATTACATGGATATCATCGAGCAGCACCTGAATCTGCTGAAGGATGGTAAGCCGATTCTCAAGCCCCACTAT
>JAJYPQ010000492.1:0-544 GCA_021795255.1 Pseudomonadota bacterium | reverse complement strand
TGATCCGCCCTCGTACGTCGAGGCCAAGGATTTTATCGTGGTCGAGGGATTGTTGGGCTTTTCGACCAAGGCTATGCGCGACGCGTATGATGTGAAATTGTATCTGGCGCCGCCAGAGGACCTTCGGTTTCGCTGGAAAATGAAGCGCGATACCCAAAAGCGCGGGCATACCGCCGAGGCCGTTATCAAGGAAATGAAGCTGCGCGAGCCCGATTCGGACGCCTTTATTCGTCCGCAACGGAAATGGGCCGACATGGTCATATGTTTTTGGCCGCCCGAGACCGACAAGGAGGAGACCGGTAGCCGGCTGAACGCCTCTTTGGTGTTGCGTCCGACACTGCCGCATCCGGATTTATCGGATGTGCTCGAGCATGGCGGCGGCAACGGCATCCATATGGAACTCGATCGCGACATGGGCCTTCCGGTCGACCGTCTCGAGATTGACGGAAAGATATCCGACAGCAAGGCCAAGCGCCTTGAGGATTTGTTGTGGAAGCATATTCCCGGAGAGCATCACCATCTCCGCCATGATGGCATAGGCGAG
>JAJYPQ010000491.1 GCA_021795255.1 Pseudomonadota bacterium | reverse complement strand
ACGGGCTTTCGTAGCCGGTAGCGGCTCTTCCATCGCCCCTGCCGGAGTGCCCGTAGCCTGGCCTGGATCTCGGGGCAGGGGCTCTGGCGTTTGGCGCGCTCTGTCTGGAACCGATTCTCTTATCCCATACTTTCTGATTTTCGTCACATACAAGAAGATATTATTGGGATGGGTTTCTGAGGGCGGCCTAATCTTCCGGTTGCGTGGCGTCAGGGTGACATAGGCTGCGAGCCTTGTGGCTAATCGTAAAGCGCGTGGTCGCTGACTCTTGACTTCGAGTGCGCTCTCAGTTCTACCATCGGGGTCATGACCCAGCCTCTCTCAATTCAAGACGCCGTAAAAGCCACAGGCCTCAGTGCTCATACGCTCCGATATTACGAGCGTATTGGTCTGATCGACCCCATTGTGCGCCGAGCGAACCGGCATCGCCTCTATGAGCCCAAAGACCTGCAATGGATCGCCTTTCTCACACGATTGCGTTCCACCGGCATGTCGATACAACACATGTTGCGCTACGCCGCCTTGCGGCGACAGGGAGAGACTTTGAGCAGCGTGTCAGCCCGTAAGCACATGCTCGATCAGCATATCGCCGCGTGTGAAAGTGAACTTGTCGCGCTTCAGGGCACGCTGGCGATCCTTCAGGCCAAGGTGGGCTTTTATGCCGAGAGGGAAGAGGCGCTGAAGTCACTAAATGATCACACCACTGAGGAACCATTATGGAAAACGAACGGTATGAACGAGGGGTAAAGCGTCTCAAGGAGGTAGACGGGATGGCCGGGGAGCGCGTCATTGAAAACTTGGCCGACATCAGCCCTGATTTTGGTCGCCTCCTTATTGAGTTCGGGTTTGGCGATATCTATTCGCGCCCAGGGCTCACATTAGCCCAGCGGGAACTGGCTACCATCGCGGCCCTGACGGCGTTGGGTCATGCCACGCCACAGCTCAAGGTGCATCTCGCGGCCGGGCTCAAGGTCGGCCTATCGCGGACCGAGATCATAGAGACTCTGATCCAAATGGCGGTGTACGCGGGTTTCCCGGCCGCTTTAAACGGTCTCTTTGCCGCTAAAGAGGTCTTTGCCGAGCATGACGGCCGTCTGTGACCTGTCCTCATCGAAAGCAGGCAATCGTGAAGATAGGGGTTTGTCCGGCAGCCCTATAACGGGGTGAGCGAATGCGGCGGCCCTTCGAGTGCGAGTGTCTCGCGGACCGAAGGCAGATCTGCGACGCGCGCCTCATAGGCCGCGAGATGGGGCCAAGGCATCAAATCCAGCGCAAGTCGCCGGGCCCATGTGAGCATCACAAAAAGATAGGCGTCCGGCGCCGTGAAGGAGGCGCCCAGCAAAAAAGGGTTCTCGCCCAACATGTGGTTAACATAGGCAAGGCGTGGCGCGACCCAAATGCGCGTCGCTTCTTGACCGGCCCTTGTCTTGGCGAGGAAGTTGGCTGCGACCTTATTATGGCGTTCGGGCGTGATGAAGTTGCCATGAATTTCTGTGGCGATGAAATTGAGCCACTCCAGGGCATGGTAGCGGGCGCGCGTGCCGACTTTTGGCAACAGGCCTCTTTCCGGTTGGAGATCGGCAATAAACTGGAGGATTACGGCGCATTCCGTCAGGGTGTCGCCATCGCCTGTCTGGAGTACCGGCACGTAGGACTTTGGGGTGATCGCCCGGAAGTCGCCGCCCGACCAGCGCTTATTGGCAAGATCGACCTTTTCAAGCGTAAACGGGAGGCCTGCTTCGCGTAGCAGGATGTGAGGGGCAAGCGAACTTGCGCCGGGGGCATAGAAAAGGATCATATCTGTCTCGTTTTTTACCGAAAGCGAGTTTACCGAGATCTTTAGGCGCGAGCGAGAAGCCTGACCTTCGCTCAGGGATGCCAGGGTCAGAAGAGAAGGCGCTGCACCCGTTTAACGGGGCCAGGCCGTCCCTATGGGAGAATAGCGGCAAGGCAGTGACATATAAGGGGGCGCTTTTCCGTTGGTTACGATACCTGTGATCGGAATGCTAGCTGACTGCGCGAAGGGAGGGGCCAGGGGGACTCCAGCACTCTTGGCCAAAGGCCTCTAGCAGGACCCGGCACAAGACGTGATGGACCGGACTCGGATCGCCCAGTGTGCTTCCAGGTGTACATGGCAATGTCTATTCCTTCCTTATCCAAAAGCGCAGAAGCTCATGGTGCTGGTCGTGCTGAAGGAGCGTGTGGCCGGTCTGTTTGCAAAACGCGGGAATATCTTGGCGCATCGAGTCCTTGTCGGCCTCAGCGAGGAGGATCTCGCCGATCTGCATAGCCTTCAGCTCTTTCGCGAGCTGGATAATCGGCTGCGCGCAGCACAAGCCCTTAAGATCTACCAATTTGTGGACGTTCATCGGGGACCCTCCTGGTTCTTGGCGCCTCGTTTCCTATTCTGGTTGCTCGTGCCAGATATCAGATATTCCCGCATCAGCTGGCGCGCGCGATGCAAACGGCTTTTTGTCGCCGCGACTGTAAGCTGCATCTTGGCTGCGATCTCCTGGATCGTTTGCTCGTCAAAATCGCGCAGCAAAATAATCTCGCGATAATGATGGGGGAGAGACTCTAGGGCATGAGCGAGATCCAGACGCAGGACCTCGTCCGAACGAACCGTCAGCCACTGCTCGATGTTTTCTTCATCAAGAGACTCAAAGCCAAAGACCCGCCGCTCCAGGCGGCGACACTCACGCTGAACAATCCGCCATAACCAACCCGAAAAGGATGCGACCGCCCGGAGTGTCCGCAATCGGCGCGTAATAATGAGCATCGTCTCCTGCACGGCGTCGTCGACGTCACTCATCAGGCAGTGTCGGTAAGCGTAACGGCGTATATCGGGCTGGCAGACCGCGAGCAGATGATCAAGGGCGGCGGGGTCACCGAGCCTCGCCGACTGAAGGCATGAGCGATATTCGTTTGGGGTTGCCATAGGGATACCCTCTTCTCTTTATCGACTACGCGCCCGCTTTTCCAATCGGCGTCCGGCCAAGGCGCAGGCCGGGCAAAAGCCTAGGACTCCGGTGAGCAGGAGAACGGCCGCGCCCGCGACTATTATCCAGCCGAGAGTTCCCCCTACGCGCGTCAGCGCATAAGTGGCCACGCCAACCGCCAAGCCCATGCGCAGCAATTGTTCCCACCATGGCACATTCTTCAGATAGATCATCATACCCTCCGTTTCTGAGTCACAAGCTTATCTATCGGTAGCTAAGAGGGCTGAAGCGCGCTTTTGGATTCGCGGGGAAAAAATATGAGGCGTGGTGTGATGAATGAATATCCCGATGATCAGAGGATGGGGCCACAAGGGAATCAGGCTCGGGCAAAACCGCCGATAATCCCCCCGTTCCTGTATTGGCAGATAGGCTTGTTCGAGATGTTACCCGTGAGGGCCAAGGTTGTGTTGCTTTTCATTATCCTAAAAAGCCGCAGTCGACTTCTCTCTTTAGCTGGCAAAAGCTACGAAGGATGCCAGTTTGCACAGCTTGGACGACCCTGGAGGGCTTGCGCAGGGTTACGCGAAGCGGAGGACGCTAACCCCCCCAAACCGCTTGCTGTCGACTCCTTCGGAGGCCGTGTCTATGCCGAGCGGGGTCCGCTGGCTGCCGGTGACCC
>JAJYPQ010000490.1 GCA_021795255.1 Pseudomonadota bacterium | reverse complement strand
TTTGTCTTCGGTACCGGGTATCCGGAAACCAAAATAGGGGGCATCGCGACTGATGTCCCAATCGGTCAGGCCGGCCGTAAGCCACTCGTCTAGCTTATGGCAGGCCTCGGGCTGAAGCGCGCCTTCGCGGGTGAAGGCCTTCAGGTCCGCGGCAAAGTCGTTCAGCTTGAAGAAATAGTGTTCGGAGCTTTTGGTGATAGGTGTAGCCCCGCTCAAGGCCGAGACCGGATTGATGAGGTCTTGGGGCGCATAGGTGGCGCCACAGGCCTCGCATGAGTCGCCGTACTGATCGGTGGCGTGACAGCGCGGGCATTCCCCTTTTATGAACCGATCGGGGAGAAAAAGGTGTTTGATCGGGTCGAAGGCCTGTTCGATGGTGCGGACCGCGATGTGCCCGGCGGCCCGGATTTTGTGATAGAAGTCTTCGGCGAGTTGGCGGTTCTCGTCGCTATGCGTGGATCCGAAGCGATCAAACCGAATGCCGAAGTCGGTGAAGTCTCGGATATGTTCGGCCGCAACCTTGGCGATCAGTTGCTCGGGCGAGACGCCGTCTGCCTCTGCCTTTAACATAATGGGGGTGCCGTGGGTGTCGTCTGCGCAGACGTAGTAGCAGACGCGACCACGAAGCCTTTGGTAGCGAACGAAGATGTCGGTCTGGATATACTCGACTAGGTGGCCCAGATGGATAGCGCCGTTGGCATAAGGCAAGGCGCTCGTTACCAGCATTTTACGGTCGTTGGACATGTGCGTTCCCCTCGGAAGCCGGCAAGGTAACAGTTTGAGACCGACCGGCCAAGGCCGGCGCCCGCGGCCGGGTTGAGCCGTCATCGCGCGGGTATTCGGCCTTGGCCCCAGGGACTAAATCCGCGCGCGGCTCTTTCCTTGTAAGTCGGGGCCTAAGCGACGCCGACCGACCGGTTTAGATTTTGCCCGACAAGGTGTAGCATGCCGCCCCTAAACCCAGTGTTTTAGTAGGATTTCTGAGGAGAGCTTAACATGGCGGAAGTCTCGCAACTTCAGGTCGAAACGGCCCTAAAGGAAGTTATTGACCCCTATTTGGAGCAAGACCTCGTCAGCGCGAAGGCCATCAAGGCCATTAAGGTCGATGGGCCTCGGGTCAGTGTCGATGTCATGCTGGGCTACCCGGCCAAGGGCGTCAAGGACGCTTTGGCCACACGGTTGCGCGATAAGATCATGGGTATCTCCGGGGTGCAGGACGTGACCGTGACCGTCGGATTTAAAATTGTGACCCACGGCGTCCAAAAAGGGGTCAAGCCGATCCCGGGCGTCAAGAACATTATCGCCGTAGCCTCAGGCAAGGGCGGTGTGGGCAAATCGACCACCGCCGTCAATTTGGCGCTCGCGCTGTCGGCCGATGGCGCCCAAGTCGGAATTTTGGATGCCGATATCTACGGGCCGAGCCAACCGCGCATGCTGGGGGCTCATGCCAAACCCGAGTCCAAGGACGGACGAACCATGGAGCCGGTGATGAGTTACCACCTGCAGTCGATGTCGATCGGCTACCTGATCGACGAAGAGACCCCCATGATTTGGCGCGGTCCCATGGTGACGCAGGCCCTCGAGCAGCTGTTGCGCGACACGAGTTGGAAGGATCTGGATTACCTGATCGTCGATCTGCCGCCCGGGACCGGCGACATTCAGCTTACGCTTGCGCAAAAGGTCCCGGTCACCGGGGCCGTCATTGTCACGACGCCCCAGGATATCGCCCTACTCGACGCCCGTAAGGGCCTAAAGATGTTCGAGAAGGTCGAGATCCCGGTGATCGGTATTATCGAGAACATGAGCACCCATATCTGTAGCAAGTGTGGGCATGAGGAGCACATCTTTGGGGCCGGCGGCGGCCTCAAAATGGCCGAACAGTATGATGTGGATTTCCTGGGGGCTTTACCGCTCGACCTGCGCATCCGCGAGGACGCCGACGGCGGCCGACCGACCGTGGTGGCCGATCCGGACGGTCGCGTGGCGCAGATTTATCGGGAGATTGGCCGGAGGGTGGGTGCGCGGCTATCCTTGATGAAGAAGGATTTCACGGCGAGCTTCCCGAACATCGTCATTCAGAATACCTGATCGGGACCTTTGGGGGGGACCGGCTGCTGCGGCCTATATGAGCATAAAATCGGATAAATGGATCCGGCGCATGGCGCAGGATCATGGCATGATCACGCCCTTTGAACCAGGGCAAGTCAAGATGCGCGGAGATCAACGCCTCGTCTCCTATGGGACGTCGAGTTACGGCTATGATATCCGCTGCTCTAATGAGTTTAAGATCTTTACCAACATCAATTCGGCCATCGTTGACCCGAAGAATTTCGATGCGAACAGCTTTGTCGACTTCCAGGGGGACGTATGTATTATCCCCCCCAACTCATTCGCCCTCGCCCGTACCGTCGAATATTTCCGCATACCGCGCAATGTCCTGACTATCTGCCTCGGAAAGTGCGTGGCCGGCGATACCAAGGTCATGGACGCCGAGACCGGCGACTATCTTCCGATCGCCGAATGGACCACGGCGCGGCGGACCGCGGCTCTCGGGCCGGGGGGCTGGCAGAAGGCGCGCGTCGCGGCCCGGGCAAGCCACGGCATGAAGCCCGTCTGGCGCCTCGAAACCGAAAGCGGGCTGCGTCTCACAGCCACCGCCCAGCACCCCTTATTGACGCCGCAGGGGTGGCGGCCGCTTAAGGATGTGGTAGTCGGCGACGCCTTGGCGTCGGCCTCGGATGTCGGATTCTTCGGGACAGCGCCGCTGATGGCTCCGGAACGATGGGGTCGTTGGTTTAGGGAGCAGGTAGCGGCCGGGCAGGCGGTCGGAGTTCCTCGTGATGTATTCCGCGCGCGCAGGACTGACCTCTGGCGCTTTATGCAATCCGTTTTGGCCGAGCGTCCCGACGAAGGGCTTCTTGGGGCGCGCGTGATCATGGAGGATCTCCGTCATCTGGCGAGCCGTCTCGGGATCGGGTGCGTGTTGCGCTCCGAGGCCGGGGCCTGTCGCTTGCTTGTGGGCGAGGCCGGCACGCGGGCAGCGCTTGCGCGCGCCAATGGGACCGATGCGACATTCCCGGGGCGTGCGGCCTATGTATGGGATCCGATCAAGGCTATCGAGGCGCTTCCCGAGGCGCCCGTTTACGATCTTGAAGTGCCGGGCCTTCACAACTTTCTTGCTAATGGGCTCGTGATCCATAACTCGACCTATGCCCGCTGCGGCATTATCGTAAACGTGACGCCCTTCGAGCCGGAATGGGAAGGCCATGTCACCCTGGAGTTCTCAAATACCTCGCCTTTGCCCGCCAAGATCTACGCGAACGAAGGGGTAGCGCAGGTGATTTTCTTCGAGGCCGACGAGCCCTGCGAGACCTCCTATAAGGATCGGGGCGGGAAATACCAGGGTCAACAAGGGGTGACCCTCCCCAAGACCTAGGGGGCCACGCGCTAGGCGTACGTACCTCGGATAAGGAGGCCACTGATACCCACGCCTGGGTCGAGCCCTTACGACCGGTCTTTGCCGAATCGTCCCCGGCTGATCCCCGTTCGCCTTAGAATCCGCGTCTTTGTGTCACAAAGACGCGGATTTACATGATCGTTAACCTGAAGTTGCTATCCGCCCC